>JAABQZ010000099.1 GCA_011391175.1 Methylophilaceae bacterium
CATCTCGGATGATTACCCCCAAAACATTGGTGTGATCTCAGGCGTGGTTGGCTTAGCTGGAGGCTTGGGGGGGTTTTTGATGCCGATTATGTTTGGTGCCTTGCTTGATTTAACAGGTGTGCGCACCTCGGCCTTTATGCTGATGTTTGGCATCGTTTGGGTTTCGCTCATCTGGATGTATTGGACTGAAGTGCGACCTGTAAAAATCGACCGTCACCACGAACGTCAGGCTGCAAAATTAGCGGTATCAACTTAGAAAGAGAAATAATATGCCAACCAATATTGAAGTCTGGGATGTCGAGGACGACGCGTTTTGGGAATCTACAGGCAAGAAAATTGCCTATCGCAACCTGTGGATATCGATACCGGCATTGCTGTGCGGCTTCGCGGTATGGCTCATGTGGGGCATTATTACCGTACAGATGAGTAATCTAGGTTTTCCATTCAGTCAAGATGAGCTGTTTACGTTAACTGCGATTTCTGGGTTAGCGGGGGCGACCATGCGGATTCCGTCGTCATTTTTCATTCGTCTTGCGGGTGGCCGCAATACTATCTTTCTAACTACAGCCATGCTGTTAAGTCCCGCAATTGGAACAGGTATTGCCTTGCAACACCCTGAGTGGCCTTTATGGGCATTTCAACTCATGGCGTTATGGTCTGGCGTAGGTGGCGGTAACTTTGCCAGCTCCATGAGTAATATCAGCACATTTTTTCCTAAACGTTTGCAGGGTACCGCACTGGGTTTAAATGCAGGTTTAGGCAATTTTGGCGTGACCACTATGCAAATTCTCATTCCGCTGGTGATGACGATGGGTGTGTTCGGTGCGCTTGGTGGAGAACCCACCGCTTTAGTCAAAGATAGCGGCTGGATATTAGGGAAAATTCCCGCAGGCACACCGACATTTATTCAAAATGCAGGGTTTGCCTGGGTTGTTTCTTTAGTTCCTCTCGCGATACTTTGTTTCTGGGGGATGAATAACCTTCTGCCAATTTCACCAGACGCAAAAAAATTACTACTTGCTTTCATTAAAATCACTTGGCTTTATACATTGGCATTTATCCCTGCAATTGTTGGACTTTATTTATATTTACCTGCGCCCACAGGGTTGGGATTACTTAACATGTGGGTGTTAATGCCGCTTATTACCTGTACGACTTTATTTCTCTTAAAGTTAGAGGCATTAGGTGCCATGAAGGAGAACATTGCCAAGCAGTTTACAATTTTTAAAAACAAACACACTTGGTCGATGACCGCACTCTATTTAGTGACTTTCGGTTCGTTCATTGGGTTCTCGATGGCTTTGCCGCTTTCTATCACCGTGATTTTTGGAGACCAGCATCTATTTGATGCTGCTACACAAACCTGGAGCCATGTGAAAAATCCTGCAGCGCCTTCAGCACTCACTTATGCCTGGATCGGCCCATTTATAGGGGCATTATTTCGCCCAGTTGGCGGGTGGATCTCTGACAAAGTAGGTGGCTCAATAGTGACTCAAATTGTTTGCGCCATCATGGTGGTTGCTTCAACTTATGCAGGCTACACCATGATGCTGGCCTACCATTCAGCCACACCAGAAATTTATTTCATGCAATTCTTACTAGTATTTGTTGTGCTTTTTGCAGCGACTGGGATTGGCAATGGTTCTACCTTTCGTAGTGTTGGTGTGATTTTTGATCGCGTGCAAGCAGGGCCAGTACTAGGGTGGACCTCAGCAGTTGGCGCTGACGGTTCATTTATCGCGCCTGAACTGATTAAACAACAGCTTAAAGCAGGCACGCCGGAAATGGCGATGTATGGATTTGCTGTGTTTTACGGGCTATGCCTGATATTGAACTGGTGGTTCTATTTGCGCGCAAATAGCGAGATTAAGAATCCTTAACCCAGCAAAAGAATTAATAAAGGAGTTAAATAATGAGTCACTTTCTAGATAGACTAAAATTTTTTGATAAAGTTAAAGAGACTTTTTCGAATAATCACGGCATCGTCACTAATGAAGATCGCCAATGGGAAGATGTCTACCGCCATCGCTGGCAGCACGACAAAGTGGTACGTTCTACCCACGGTGTAAACTGTACCGGTGGTTGTTCCTGGAAAATCTTTGTTAAGAACGGTCTAGTATCGTTTGAAATGCAGCAGACCGATTATCCACGCACGCGCGATGACTTGCCCGATCATGAACCACGTGGCTGCCAGCGCGGCGCGTCGTTCTCGTGGTACTTATATAGTCCACACCGTATTAAGCACCCGCTGATTCGTGGTCGCTTGGTTGATCTTTATCGTGCTGAGCGCAAAACTGGCAAAGACCCAGTTGATGCATGGGCTGCTATTCAAGCCGATGAAAAAAAACGTAAGTCCTATACGGCTGTGCGTGGCTTGGGCGGTTTTGTTCGCACTACTTGGGATGAAGTGAATGAAATCATGGCTGCCGCCAACGTCTATACCATCAAAAAATGGGGCCCTGACCGTATTTTTGGGTTTTCACCTATTCCCGCCATGTCCATGATTTCTTACGCCGCAGGTTCACGCTATCTCTCACTTATAGGCGCGGCTTGCGGTTCTTTTTATGATTGGTACTGTGATTTGCCTGCGGCGAGTCCACAAACGTGGGGCGAGCAAACCGATGTGCCGGAAGCGGCCGACTGGTATAACTCTACCTATATTATTATCACTGGCGCCAATCTGCCAATGACGCGTACACCCGATGCACACTTTGCCTCTGAAGTGCGCTACAAAGGTGCCAAAATCGTGGCGATGGCACCTGACTATGCTGAGTTTGTGAAATTTTCTGATTTATGGATGCCGATTCGTCAAGGTACAGATTCAGCCGCCTTTTTGGCAATGGGGCATGTGGCACTGAAAGAATTTTATATCGAGAATCAAGATCCATACTTTGAGGAGTACGCACGTAAATATACAGATTTACCAATGCAAGTCATGTTGCGTAAGCATGGAGATGCTTATGTGTCAGACCGTTTTTTACGAGCCTCTGATTTTAATTGGGACTTAGGCGAGGCAAATAATCCTGAATGGAAAACCATCGTTTTTGATCGAAAATCAGGTTTTTTTGTTGCGCCGAATGGCAGTATAGGTTTTCGCTGGGGTGAAGAAGGCAAATGGAATTTATTAGAAAAATCCAATGCGCAAGACATTAAAGCTGAACTCACTTGCATTGATGACCGTGATGAGGTGGTATCCGTTGGTTTTCCACATTTTAACCATGACGAAGCGGATCTGTTATTCCGTAATGTGCCCGTGCGTAAAGTAAAACTAACCAACGACGTTGAAGTCTTTGTGGCTACGGTATTTGACCTGCAAGTTGCCCAATATGGCATTGACCGTGGCTTAGGAGGCAGCAATGTAGCCAAAGATTACAACGATGCCAGCGTTGCTTACACACCGGCCTGGGCTGAAAAAGTGACAGGAGTGAAAGCCGCTGATATTGAGCGCACAGGGCGGGAGTTTGCGTATAACGCTTCAAAAACTAAGGGTAAATCCATGGTGATTATGGGTGCAGCAATCAACCACTGGTACCACAATGATTTATCTTATCGTTCTATTATGAACTTGTTGCATATGTGTGGTTGCGTGGGCCAAACAGGAGGCGGTTGGGCGCATTATGTTGGACAGGAAAAACTGCGCCCACAAGCAGGGTGGGCACCAATTGCTTTTGCGTTGGATTGGATGCGTCCGCCACGCCACACTAACTCGACATCTTACTGGTATTTTCACACCGACCAATGGCGTTATGAAACGATGAATGCGGATTCGTTACTTTCTCCAGCAGGAAAGGGTAAGAACAAAGGTAATTCTATAGCTGATTACAACGTTAAAGCTGCGCGTATGGGGTGGCTGCCTTCTATGCCTAACTTCAACCGCAACCCGATTGAATTAGCCGAAGAGGCCTTTAAAAACGGCGCGTCAGATGAGACATCAGTGGCAAGTTACGTGGCTGGTCAATTAAAATCGGGGAAACTGGATGTTGCCTATGCTGACCCAGACAATCCAGTGAATTGGCCACGTAATCTGTTTGTATGGCGTGCTAATTTGATTGGTTCTTCTGCCAAAGGTCATGAGTATTTCCTCAAGCATCTAT
>JAABQZ010000100.1 GCA_011391175.1 Methylophilaceae bacterium
TGAGCGGGCTTAAACCGCGCTCAAATTGTAAAAATTCTAAATATTGTTTTAGTAAGTCCACATTGATTTAGCTTAAATCCAAATGTCTTGATAAGGCGGCGCTTAATATTTCGCCAATTTTACTCAGAAAATCTGTGCCCATCTCGGCATAAAAGCGGCTTGTATTGTCGCTGGCTAATGCCAAAAAACCAACATTATGTGCATCGCGCAACGGAATAAGTGCGATTGATGCCGCAGGCTCAAGAAACCAATCATCTGTTGCTATCTCTGGTGGCTTGCCACAATAAGGCTGGATGAGTGCAGCCACCCAGGTTTTTGTTTGCTCCGACACATCGCTGAACACTAAGTTGCCGCGGTTTCTAGAATCGAGCGGATTCGCCCAAATGCGCATGCAAGTTTCAGATAAATCAAAAATTTCAGGCAATAAATCACTGATTAATTGCTCAATCACATCGAAATTTTTGGCTTTGTGCAGCGCAATATTCAGTGTCTGAATTTTATTGGTAATCGCGTCATTGTCGCGTGCATTTAATACCAGTTCGGCAAAGTTGGTTTTTAGCGCATCAATTTTATCGCGTTGCGCCAATTGCTGGCGCTCCCCCAATGAAATAGCACCGCTACCATGCGGACTGGGCAGGCGAATCTCTGCCAAAAAACTGGCATTTTGCTCAAAAAATTCAGGGTTAGCTTTTAAGTAGGCTTTAACGTCGTCTTGTTGCATGCGTGGCTTTCTAAATTTAGGTTTCTAAATCAACTTAATTAAATGTGAATGCTACCTTCAAACACGATTTCTGCATCACCTGTCATCATGACAGGCTGAGCCTTACCATTCAAATCAATACCTGCCCACTCTATGCGCAAATCGCCACCGCGCGCATGCACTAACACTGGATTTTGCAGCAAGCCTAGCTGCATGCCACTTACTGCGGCTGCACAAGCGCCCGTGCCACAAGACAGTGTTTCGCCAGCACCGCGCTCGTACACGCGCAGCTTAATTTCGTGTGGATTGATAATTTGCATAAAACCCGCATTGACGCGTTGCGGAAAACTGGCGTGCGACTCAATAGCTGGGCCGAGTTCAGCCACATTGGCGGTCTCTACATTATCCACAATAGTCACAGCATGCGGGTTACCCATTGAAAGCGCTGCCACAGAAAGCTTATGGTTATCGGCTTGCAGCACATATGTTTTTTGCTGCGTTTCGGCCACAAAAGGGATATCTCTAGGCTCAAAGCGCGGTGCGCCCATATTGACTGTGACTTGGTTATGGTCACCCAAAGTCAGCGTAATCAAACCGCTGGCAGTTTCTACAGCAATTTCGCGTTTTTGCGTGAGCCCTTTGTGATGCACAAATCGCACAAAACAACGCGCACCGTTGCCGCATTGCTCCACTTCACCACCATCCGCATTAAAGATGCGATAGCGGAAATCGACATTGGGCGTGCTGGTTTTTTCTACAATTAACAGCTGGTCGCAACCTATGCCAAAATGACGATTGGCAATTTTTTTGATTTGCGCAGAAGTGAGTGAAACAGGCGCAGAGTAGCTATCAACGACCACAAAATCGTTGCCCGCGCCATGCATTTTGGTGAAGTTTAGTAACATAAAAGCTTAAGTTTAAAGTTAGGCTATTCTAGCAAATTTATGTGCACAATTTGATTAAAGTGTACAATACGCGACCTGTATATGCAGACTCGAAGTGATTTTCAATATTCCTTTAGCCTTTAGTGAGTATTGTTTTACTTTTTTATAATTTTATTTCAAGGCGAACAAATGAACGATTATCTTTTTACTTCAGAATCAGTTTCTGAAGGCCACCCAGACAAACTCGCAGACCAAGTATCCGATAGTATTTTAGATGCTATTTTGGCACAAGACCCAACCGCGCGCGTAGCTGCAGAAACCTTAGCCAATACTGGCTTGATAGTGCTGGCAGGCGAAATTACTACTACTGCGAATGTCGACTACATTAAAGTGGCGCGCGAAACCATTAAACGCATTGGCTATGACAATACCGATTACGGTATTGATTACCGCGGTTGCGCGGTGCTGGTGGCTTACGACAAACAATCACCCGACATTGCGCAAGGCGTAGATGGTGCATATGACGACTCTCTAGACCAAGGTGCAGGCGACCAAGGCCTCATGTTTGGTTATGCTGTAAACGAAACGCCGCAATTGATGCCATTGCCGATTTGGTTAAGCCATCGCCTAATGGAGCGTCAAGCGCAATTGCGTAAAGATGGCCGTTTAGCTTGGTTGCGCCCAGATGCGAAAAGCCAAGTGACAGTGAAATATGTAGATGGCAAGCCTGATTCAATCGATACGGTGGTGGTTTCTACTCAACACTCACCAGAAATGGAACTGCAGGCGATTCGCGAAGCGGTGATTGAAGAAATCATCAAGCCCATGTTGCCGAAAGAACTAATTAAGGGCGAGATCAAATACTTGGTTAACCCGACTGGACGTTTTGTAGTCGGTGGCCCACAAGGTGATTGTGGCTTAACTGGCCGTAAAATTATTGTCGACACTTACGGCGGGGCTGCACCTCATGGTGGTGGCGCGTTTTCAGGTAAAGACCCATCAAAAGTAGACCGCAGTGCTGCTTATGCGGCACGTTATGTGGCCAAAAACATTGTTGCAGCTGGCTTGGCTGATAAGTGCATGGTACAAATTAGCTACGCCATTGGTGTTGCGCGCCCAACTTCTATCATGGTGGAAACTTACGGCACTGGTAAAGTATCTGATGCGACATTAACAGCTTTGGTGAATGAGCACTTTGATTTACGTCCAAAAGGCATCGTTAAAATGCTCGATTTGCTACGTCCGATTTACACTAAAACGGCGGCTTATGGACATTTTGGTCGAGATGAGCCTGAGTTTACTTGGGAAAGCATTAACAAAGCCGCAGCACTGCGTGCTGCGGCAGGTTTGTAAGCTTCAAGCTTACAAACGCTTTGTTAATGTTTCGGTGAAGACTAACCTTTAGGTTATGTCGTAGCCAAAGTACAGATAAATCAGCAGCGTTACGTGCAGCAGCAAATTTGTGGCGTATTGATTTTTATAGTTCGGTACTAGGTTTATTGTTCAGTCCCAAGCTATTTTTAACCAGACTTAAATTTTGATTAATTTTAAAGTTGATTCAGTTTGGTTTAAGCTTGGGCTGATTTAATAACCCTCTATGTCGCGTATTTAATGCCAACTGCTAGTTAAAATTTCAAATTACTTCAACACATTCTATGAATATTAAAAATAAGCTAATGTGGACAGTGTTGCTGCTGGCTGTGCTATGCATCACGATTTATTCATACAGGCTTGAGGCGCTGGGCTGGTATTTTTGGCACGCCTACAAGCATCAAGACCCTACGCAAACACAATCGCTCGATTTAAAAAATTACCAAGTTGAAATTGACGGTCTAGCTATTCCAGACCTTGAAAATGCTTCAGGGTTTACTTATAACTCAGAGCGCAATACGCTTTTTACGGTGCTCAATAAAGAATCTCAGATTGTTGAAATTGACTTAAAAGGTAAAGTCATACGAAAAATTCATGTGACAGGTGTGGATGATATGGAAGGCATTACCCATGTTGCTGATAGCCGGTATGTGATTGCGGACGAAAGAGACAATCGACTGGTTTTAGTGACGCTAGATGATGCCGCAACCGAACTGAACATTAAGGATTCGCCCATACTTAGACTGGGACTTAATCCCGCTGGCAATAAGAATTTTGAAGGCGTTTCTTGGGATGACAACAATAGTCGCCTGTTGGTAGTCAAAGAACGCGACCCCAAATATATTATGTCAGTGAAAGGCTTTTTCGATACAAAAGCTGGCCAGCCACTTAATATTGCCATCAACAAGATTGATGATTTTGAATCTGCATTCAAATGGTCATTAAGAGATTTATCTTCGGTAACTTACAACA
>JAABQZ010000101.1 GCA_011391175.1 Methylophilaceae bacterium
CAATGTTAAATTAAGTGAAAAGCTGGTGGCAGAGACATCGACTCAACTCAATCAAGTGATAGAGTTGGATTGGTTGAAAGCTATCAGTTCAAGTATAGAGGCTAAATCTGCAGAAATGCTGTTAACTATTAGACTGGTACAACAAAATAAGATTGATGAGGCGAATCAGGTGATGAATTTGGATCTTGGCAGGGTTCAAATGCAAAAATTTGTGCAGCAAACCGATAAGTTGATTAAACAACAAACTGCAGATGTAGATGCCATGATGCAAAAAAGTAGGTCTACTGTAACATTGGCGCGCATTTCTGTCATTGGTGGTTCTTTGATGCTGATTTTCTTAGTGGTATTAGTCATCAAGCAATTGTTGAATGAATTGTCCGTCAAAAGCCAACTACAGTTGCAAGCTGTCAAAGAAAATGAAATCTATGAGAAAAAGTTACTACAACAAACTAAATTATTAAGAAGTTTAACCCTTGATTACCAAGGCGACGTAGAGCGTGAGCGACAAAAATTATCGCGCGAGCTACACGATGAGCTAGGCTCAATTTTTACTGCGACTAAAATGGACATTGCTTGGGTCATCAAAAAGGTCACAGCAACCGCCCCTGAGATTGCGGAAAAACTCAAAAAAACCAGCAGCTATGTCGATCAAGGTATCCAGTTTCAACGAAATATCGTACAAGAGTTACACCCTGCAATGCTCACCACCTTTGGCTTTTGGCCTGCCCTTAACTCCCTGATCAGTGACGCTGCAGAGCGTAATAAGTGGCAATTAACGCTCAACCTGCCAGATGAAAATACCAAGTTAAATGAAACGATTAGCTTAGTGGCTTATCGTATTGTGCAAGAAACGTTAAACAATGCGAATAAATATGCCCAAGCGACAGCAGTTTCAGTAGATGTTATCGTAGATAAACAATATATCAAGTTAGAAATTCAAGATAACGGCATTGGTATGGATACACAACTAGAAAAAGAAAAAACGCATGGCTTAGCAGGTATGCGCAATCGCGTATTGGCGATTGGGGGCCATTTTGAAATAATCAGTCAACCAGGCAAAGGCGTATTAACGCGCGCTTTGATTCCAATCGATTTTGAGGCAACTCAAACTTAAAATTTAGATTTTAAATATAGATCTTAATTTTTAAGTCATGTCGTAGTCTATTTCTGACAGCACAATCAGTCTAAGCTGGACTGTTTCAACGCCCTCTCCTGCGTAATATGGCTACATCACACAACCAATTTAAATTTGGTTGAGTTTTTTAACCTGACTTACATTTAGGAGCTATTCAATGAAAACATCATCAACCTTAACATCTGCAGCACTCGCTATAGCATTAACCTTTGGCGTCACGAGTATGCAAGCCTATGCACTAGATGCAGATGCCGTTGCAAATTCTGTTGATAATGATCAATACTCGTTGGAAACAGAATTTAAGAAATTAGATACCGATTCAAATGCGCTGCTCAGCCAAACTGAATTCGGCAAAGATAAATTTTTTACCAAAGGCCATTTTGCAAAAGCAGATATCGACAACAACGGCACACTCAATCAACAAGAATTTGTCGACTATAAATCAGGCGCTCAAAAGCAAGCAGCAAAAAGAATTGCTTCAGATACTGTGATTACTACTAAAGCCAAAGCAGAGCTATTAGCTGAGAAAAATTTAAAAAGCTTACAAATCAGCGTAAAAACCTTCAATGGTGCAGTGATTTTAAGCGGCTTTGTGGATGACGAAATGTCTAAATTAAAAGCTGAAACAATTGTTTCAAAAATTGATGGCGTTAAATCTGTTAAAAATAGCTTAGTCGTAAAAAGCTAGATTTTAAAAGCTAAGGTTTATAAACTGAATTAAAAATTCGGTTTATAAATTTATAGCATCGCTAGAAGGCCACGCATCCAATAAGGTGTTTGGTCTTTTTTTGGTCTAATTTATTAATTAAATCAAATGGATAACTTTAATTTGTAGTCTATGGCTGACAACAAAATCAGTTTTTTCAGGACTACTTTATTACATGCGACTAGGTAATATGACATCACTGCAAGATTAAATATATTCACAATATATGAGAGTAATTTTTTAATTGAATACCTTGTATAACCAACAGGAGCAATACGATGAAAACCAAGATGACGAAGAGTAGCATGATTAAGCCTTTAACCTTTGCAATTGCTTTGGCGATGGGCGTTACTGCAACCAGTGCTCTGGCAGCAGATGCAATGGACGTTAATAGTAATTCAGCGCAAGATACTTATAACAACACCTCTTGGCAAACACCGCTTGCTGCTGAGTTCAGTAACTTAGATACTACTGGCAATGGCTTGCTGTTGCCTAATGAGGCCTCAAAAGGTAAAGCATTTAATAAACAAACATTTGCTAAAGCGGATGCTGACCACGATGGTTACATTGATCAGAACGAGTATATCTATTATAAAACTGGTAAATGGCCAGAAGTTACAAAGCCAGTAGATGTAGATGCGGCTTTTAATAATCCTGAAAAGAGTGAAGAGCCAGTCATGATGGCCGCTACCGAAACAGAAACTGCCCCAGCAAAAAGGTCAGTAGGCGAGGTAATCGATGACAGCGTCATTACCACCAAAGCTAAGGCCGAAATATTGCGCACAAAAGAGCTTAAAAGCTTACAAATTAGTGTAGAAACGCGTCAAGGCGAAGTCCTTTTGAGCGGTTTTGTGGATAACGAGGCGGCTAGGATGAAAGCAGAGGAAGTAGTTTCTAAAATCGAAGGTGTTAAATCAGTTAAAAACGGTTTAGAAGTTAGAAGTTAGAAGCTAACATTTCAAACTAATCGAATTAAGCACTAAACAAAAAGCCGCCAGTTCATAGCGGCTTTTTGTCGTCTAGATTAAAGCCAAATGCCTAGTTAATGGACACTTGTCTTAATTTAGTACATGACTTAATGTACGACGTGCCTGCCAGATTCATACTCCACCTGATTGGCTTGCTTCACAAATATCAGCTTCTCTGTGGCATAGCCCAAATGTTTGGCGCGGGCGATTAATTCTTGCTTAATCGGGTAGGTGAGTTGCGGTGTGCGAGACAGTATCCACAAATAATCTTGGCCACCACTCACCATGGCATAGTTGTAGTAAGGCTTGTCTAGCTCGATGATGTTGTAAGCACCATAAAATGGGCCAAAGAATGATACTTTAAGCCGCCCGGTGCGGGAGCCATCAGCATTGGCTACGTCTACAAACAAGGCTTTGCCAATGGCCTCTTTCCATTCTTTAGTTTCTGTTTTATAGCCGCGATTCACCACCTTAATACTGCCATCTTTTTCTAAGCTATAGTTGGCGGTGACTTGCTCTAAACCGCGCTCAAAACTATGGTCTAGCCGCGCAATTTCGTACCAAGTGCCTAAATACTGGTTAGCATCTACGCTTTGCACCACGCTATCTTTGGCGGCTTGAGGCATTTCTGTGCCACAAGCGGTTAATAGAACAAAAATCAGTAGGCTAAAAATTTTCATGGTTTGCATTAAATGGCGCGCTTTCAAATGATATAAATGATGAGAGTTAAGACTATTTAAATGCATGATAAATTCAATCGGCTTGAAAAGCTTATCCCGCTTGCCTTGCAGGGCAGTGATAATGAATACACTATGTTAATTTTGGTTTTTTGTTTTCCAGTTTAATCATATCGCCCTCGCTTAACCAGCGCCATTCGCCCACAGCCAAGTCGTCAGGCAATTTCAATTCACCAATTTGAATACGTTTAAGCGCCTCAACGCGGTTGCTGATGGCAGCCACCATACGTTTTACTTGGTGATATTTTCCTTCGGCTAAGGTCATGTGAATAACATGTTCGTTGATTTGTTTTACATCTAATGCGGCGATAGTTTCGGCTTCATCAAGCAATTTAACCCCTTCAATAAGCGCATGGATATT
>JAABQZ010000102.1 GCA_011391175.1 Methylophilaceae bacterium
ACAGGGTTGCCATAAGAATAACCCATATCACCGTCGTCTGTAGTATCAAACTCCCACAACAGCGTTGGAGTAGTAGGATTAGTAATATCTAGTGCAAAGTAGCCTTGCCCCCCCCCATTTAAACCACCAATTAGAATCGTTCTCCAAACAGCTGTGGTTGCAGAAGTGCAACTCGCAGTACATATGTCGTTTACTACAATGTCACCATTCACATAATACGAATGCGAAACGCCATTGCCATAATTTTTATCAGCAAGCTTCCACATATTATCAAGCACCATAGTAGGTACATATGCCCAGCGCTCTTGACCATTAGTTGCATTAATAGCATGCAACATACCATCGTTCGCACCAATATAAACTGTCCCTTCACGAGTCGCCTGCGCCGTCTTAAATGAACTGGGTGATGTGTTTGGGCCATAGCCAGGGTCACTAAAATTGGCTTTTGGAACACCCACGTACACAGGTGTTGAGTCCACCAAATCGCCAAGCACAGTCTCACGCAATCGATAAATTCTGTTATCAATCGCGCCGTCTACGTTACTAGCACGGTCTTCAAAACCATTATTGCCGCGTAAAAAGTTGACTAAGCTGGCACTGTTTACTGAGGCACGCTGTGCTGTAGATAAAGAACTCCATTGACTCAAATTTGTTGATAAGAAGCTATTGTCAAAGTTTCCATCTTTACCTACCGTGACTAAGTTACCATTACTGAAGCTGGCTAAAGTGCCAGCTACATTCATATAGACATTGCGTGTATCGTTGGTATCACTCACAAAGTCTTGCATAGTACCAGTACAAGAAGTTGACACCTCTACCTTACAATCAGTGCCATCAAGCACGCCTGGGGCGCTACATGTTGAAGCAGTAGAACTCGGTGTAACACATTGGTATGTCGTGCTACCGCCAGTTGTACTAGCTACGACACTACTTGGCGCAGCACAAGTGTCCGCAACTACATTTTCAAGGCACCAAGTTGCATCTTCATTCACTTTACCAGTGTCGGTATTCACGGTTCTTGATTCAAGGTTACCGATCCATTTTACACTTGTATAACTAGCCACATAAGTAAAGTTATCGCCAGATACTGGGTTTAAGGTACTTGTCGCTGCTGCTGCACCAGCGCCTACTTTAGCTTTAATAGAGCTTAATGCCTCGCTTAGAGACGATGATAATTGATTCGGGTTTTTAGCACTAAAATATGTACCTTGACCGTTTACAGCCGCATGCCACAAATCATCTACCGCAGTTTGTGAGTTTGCTGCAGCTACCGGCCAATTGCGTGTGCCTTGCATTAATTCGTAAAAATCGCCTTCATCTGCCGTTTTATAATCAGTGGTATAAGTAAGCGAGGCATCCACCCCTAATCCCAAGGTAAAGGTTGTCATATGTTGTTTCAGATTATTATCTGTTGTCGTCACAAACACATTATTTGTGCATACATCAAAACCAGCACCTAACGCACCAGTACAATTACCTAAAGCTGAGGTTCGTAAATCCGTGTCGTAATAATATTTGGCTGCATCTGCCAAGCTATCATTGCTAGTGGTTGAACCTTCAAACATCGGTCTGGGTGTTGAACCACCATCCATATTAAGCATGGTTGTAGAACCGTTTACCTGTGCCCAGCCACTGCCATTCCAGTAGCCATCGGTAGTTAAGATTGAAAAGTTTTGCTGACAAGAATATTGTACGGGATCAGAAGCATTACCCACTGCACTAGATCCCTTACCTGCAAAAATACGGCCTACCGTTGATAATGATTGTCTTAATGGAGTGCTGTCGTTTGGAGTGGCAGCAAATAATTTAGTATACCAATCCGCTTTTTGCGTCGCAGCATATTGTGCGATTGGTAAGTAATTACTACTTGCGTTATTAATCGTAATGAACCCTACACGGAAGCGCGTATCAATGGTTTTAAATGCATGACTGGTAGATGATTTCATCATGTGCATACGGGTGCGATAGTAACTGTACCAGTTAGCAAAGTTGGTCATCTCCTCATCATAAGTACAGACCGTCCCTGCACAATCTGTTCGACTAGCCGCCTTAGTAAAGGTTGCTGCTGGCAATATATCTACACGCTGAAATGTAGTTACAACTGGCGTACTAGCAAATTGTGTAATTAAATTCGGTATGGTGTAACTTTTTACGCCGTCGTTGGTGCCCCCAGACATACCAGTAATTGGCGTAATGGAAAGCCTGCTGCTTGTATCAACTTCAGAATAAGTAAGTGCAAGATTATTTGCTGCCCCCGCATTTACGGCAGTGATTGTGATTGTTGGCCGACTTGCCCCATTAGATGTTGCGATGAAATCTGGGCTAGAAACGAAACTGTTAATTTGCGACACAAGTGCATTGGCGAGCGCATTTCTGCTAGCCGAACCATTCGTGCTACCTGTTGCGTTGATTGTTGCACCTAAAATATTAGTTGTACCTACTCTAATGCCTGTCACACTACTGGTAGCTCTTGCACTATCAATCGTAAGCGAACCTGTGGCCTTATTACCTGCTTGGAAGGCAGTGGGATAAGGTGTCGCAGTGGTAAAAGCAATCGTACCTGTAAATGCACCTGCCGCAACTGGAGTTATCTCCACTAGATCACCCAGTGCGACCGCAGTGTAATCTGGGCTGCTTATTTCAGTATTAATGGCAGCTGCAATATTAGCTGCCAATGTATTTCTTTGAGCTGCTAAAGTGGTATTCGCGATGGTAAGCGCAGGAAACGGAACCAGAGGAATAATTCTAACCCCGTCAACTGTAACTGTTCCTACTGTCATTGGTGTTGGCGATACGCAAGAAGGTTGCCCAGCAACGCCGCAGGCTGTTGTTTCGGGTAATATTTTAATACGGCCCAAACTATTAGGGACTATGCCTGCCCATTTTATAAACTCATGGTCTGTAACTTCTGAATACTTTCCTTGACAGCCGACCCCTGACAGCACATTATCGGCATTTGTACACCAGCGTATTTTCGCAGGAAACGTATGGGTAGCTGTTGGTGCCGTAGCGGGGATACAATTAGTCAAGTTACTATTAGTACAATACTCACCAGCCGAAACGGTATAATAAAATGGATAGCCAAAAACACCGTAGTCATTATTAAATGAGGCTGATGGGTTACCAGAAACAACGTTAGGATAAATATATTGACTATTTTTTTTGCATACCGCTGGGTCAGCCGCAACTGCGGTAGTCACTCCAGATGATATATTGCACCACACAGTATCTGGATAGCCATCTGTGAACCCCGCATTAGGTACTAGGCGTCCCGTGCCACCACTCCCAGTTAATGCATCCTTTGGCACTGCAGTCCAACCAGCCGTGTTTGCACTGGTCATGGAGGTTTTAGATGTGCCATCAGCATTAACAGCAGGGCTGTATAAAGTCTCAGGATTATAATAAATAGAATTAAAATCGCTACTATTGTAAGGTGGAGTTCCCAGAAAGCACTGTCCACTAAACTCGCCAGTGGTACTCGTTGGACTTTTACATTTACCTATAGTGCCTGAAAAAGCGCTAGTGCTGTCATTGACATAGTCGGGCATATAGTTGGACCCCATACTGCCAGAATTGTCCAATATATACATTAAGTTAGGTAATACATCACTGGTAGTTGCGCTTACTAGTGGCGCAGTACCAAGGTCTGTAAGTGCCGCATTTGCAGAGCCGATAGAAATTGCAAATAGCCCAATATTAAGCATTTGCAAAAATTTGTTTTTAATTGTTGGTGTCATTTTAAG
>JAABQZ010000103.1 GCA_011391175.1 Methylophilaceae bacterium
TGCCTTAGATTTAAGCCACAAATATAAAAAGCGTGGTGAATGCTGGGGATTTCACCGCACTCAAGTGCTAAGGCAATATCCTTTTCCTGTGGATAAAGCCGTGCGTTTCGTACCAGAAAACATCGTGTGGAATGCTATTGCTAGCAAATATAAAATTCGCTGCATTAATGAACCACTCAGAATTTTTTATCAGGACTCTGGCAATCAAATTACCAAATCGAATCCGCAAAAAAAGGCGTTGGTAAAAGATTATTTTTTGCAATTGATTAATAGAGATTTACGCTATTTTTTTGATGACCCACAAACTTTTCTTAAATGGGCAATGTTGTATGTGCGATACAGCTTGCATGCAGCAGATGGCCGCTTTATGAATGTCTCAAAGTTTTCAAGTTTAGGCGCGTACGCCCTCTGTTTGATCGCCTTAATACCAGGATTGGCAATATTTTTCCTGGATACGTTTCGTCAGGCGGTACGGCTATGAAAGCACACGTCGCGGCATTATTTTTGTCGCTACTGACTAGCTTTTTGTTTAGCATCAACACATTGGCTGCCGATGCTTGGGTGCCAGTAAAAGATATTTCATTAATGGTTGAGGAGGGCAGTATTTTAGATTTTTCTGCCTTAGTGCCGCCAGCAAAACCAATTAAAACAAGGCTTATAGTCAATAAGCAAGGGCATTGGGCACATGAAAATCAACCCGATAAATCGCAACGCTTTTTGATTGGCTCACTTGGTTTTGGTGTATCTAATGGTAGCTTTCCAAGCCATGCAGTCACTGATTTATATGTGCAGCAATTTCGCCTACACGGCTACAATATGGCACGCTTAGATTTCGTAGAAGCGACATTAATGGAAGGTCGCCGGCAAGATTTTGATTTTAATCCAGAGCAGCTAGATCGCTTCTATTATTTGTTGGCCGCATTAAAACGTAACGGCATTTATTACATCCTAAATGGCTTAAGTAGTGGTAATGGTGCCTACGGCAATGTAAATGAGCGTTGGATTAACAAAAAAGGCTTACACACGGGTGTGTATTTTGATGCTGAACAGCAAGCACATTGGAAGCAACTGATTGCCAAAATGTACGGTAACGTCAATCCATACACCAGTATGGCGACAATAAAAGACCCTGCTTTTGCAGGCATGCTTTTGGTCAATGAAAACAATCTAAGTTTTGTGAATCGCAATGGTGTTAAGCCTGAATTTAAACCATATTTCGCCAAATGGCTTAAAGCAAAATATGGCAGCAATGCTGCACTTAAGTCAGCTTGGGCTAATAAAACCACAGGCGTTAGCGAATTAAAATCGGATGAAAATTTAGATAGTTATCAGGTTAACTTTCCTGCGGCAGATGCTTGGACATCGAATCGAATGGCGGATACGCAGGCGTTTTTTGTTGATACCGAAAAAAACACTGCAGATTGGATGACGCAATATGTACGAAAGTTAGGTTTCACAGGCCAAGTGAGTAGCTACAATTTATGGAATGCGCCAGCCGCACATGCCACGCGCGGCCAATTTAACTGGATAGATATGCACAATTATTTTGGGCACCCTGATTATGTGGGCACGCAATTAAAAGTGCGCCAAGATAGCATGTTAGAAAATCATGCCGCCTATATCAGAGAGCTGGCAGCAGCTAAACATTTAGGTAAAGCTTACACGGTGAGTGAGCACGGCCAAGTATTTTGGAATCAGTATCGGCGTGAATCAGGTTTGGCACTACCTGCTTATGCTGCGCTGCAAAGCTGGGGTGGTATCTGTCAGCATTCTGGCGCAGTTGCACTAAGTTATGCTGGCACGCAGACCAATGCCAATAAAAACAGGATTAACTCATTTGCGGTGGCGCAAGATCCAATTTCCCGCGCTACAGAAACCTTGGCTGCTTTGCTGTATTTGCGCGGTGATGTGTCGCCAGCGCTTAATACGATTAGCGTTAAACTCACGCCGCAAGATACATTTCAAGACAGCGCACACTTAGGTGGTACGCCAGCGGATGTGTCAAAATTAAGCTTGGTGACTGGTGTTGGTTTAGATTGGCAGGCTAAACCTAACCTAAAAATTAATCAAAATGCAGCAGCAGAAATTGATTTTAACCAATCAGGCTTAAGGTTGAATAAAGCAGGATTTGGCAAACTGGTACAGCCGACTTCTAACTTAGGCTTAAAGCTAGATGGCTTGTTAAAAGAATATGCCAGTGATTTGGCTTATAAAGTAAGCAAAGTAAAGTTGCTGGCAGATGAGCGCTGGGCGGCACGTGTGCAAAATTTACGTGATGCTAAGTTGCTTAGCGCCAGTAATTTAACCAATGCTAATGCGGGTATTTACCAAAGCGATACTGGTGAGATATTGCTGGATGCGCCGCAAAAGCGCTTGGTGGTGATTACGCCTAAAACAGAGGCGATTGTATTTGATGCGCCAAGACCTGTTTATCTCAATCAACTATCTGTTTTGTCGGCTAGTAGTGCCGCATTGGTTGCACTGTCTGCGATGGATGGGCAAGTGCTAGCAAATAGCAAGCGCATGTTGATTGTACTTTCTACCGATGCCAGAAACACTGATATGCGCTTTAGCGATGCAAGTGAAACTACCTTACAAGATATCGGCAAACTACCTGTGGTGATAAAAGCAGCAAAAGTAAAGCTGGCACTGAAAACGCCCTATAAAAACCAGTTAACTGTGTTTTCTACCAATTTACGCGGCCAGCGCCAAGATGTCATTCCTGTTAAGCAAACCGATGTTGGTATTGAGTTTGAACTGGATATTGCCCAGCTAAGCCATGGCGCCACCACTTATTTTGAAGTGGCATTTGCTAGTAGCAATAATCAGAAAGCACCATCTTGAATCAAATAATAGCTAAAAAGAGCCTAGCCATTGTGGTGCCAGAGATGTTGCCAGTACCGCCTGTAAAAGGCGGTGCGGTTGAGCATTGGGTGCATGAAGTCTCTCAACGGCTAGACCAAGCGCAATTTGATATTACGATTGTGTCGCGCCCAGCGGATGTGAGTGGCATTGAAAATATTCGCTATTCAACGATTCCTTGGACAAAAGTGGAGCAGTTTTTTTACAAAATTAAGGAAAAGGTGACTTGGCGCAACCCCCTGCGTTATATAGCTAAACTACAAAATGTGGTTTCGTATGGACGGCGCGTGGCTAAGTTGGTGCGCGGGTTCGATGTCGTGGTGATTCACAATGAGCCTAACATTCTGTTCTTTGTGCAAAAAATTTCAAAGCAAAAGCTTATTTTGCATATGCACAATGCCCATTTAGGGATTGCACTTCTTAGGCCGTTTTATCGCCATGCACTTAAAAAGGTAGACCGTATTATTTGTGTCAGTGACTATATTCGACGTCATGCGGTGCAGTATTTTCCAGAATATGCGGATAAGTTCACCGTGGTATTTAACGCGACCGACCCACAAATATTTAAGCCATATGGCGATGAGGCCGCTAGCCAGCTAAAAGACTTAGTCAATTTAGAAGCCGATAAAACCTATTTGCTATACGTTGGGCGGTTAACAGAAATTAAAGGTGTACATGTATTAATTAAAGCCTTTATCACCATTCATGCGCAGCTACCGCATAC
>JAABQZ010000104.1 GCA_011391175.1 Methylophilaceae bacterium
CGCTGCGAAACTGGGGGTGCCGACACCACCGCTCACTCTCTCAAATGCACAGTCGCGCTGGGGCAGTTGCAATAGCCGTGTCGAAGTGCGTCTAAGTTGGCGCTTGCTGCAAGCACCGCCGCATATTATTAATTATGTCATCTGCCACGAGCTAGCGCATTTAAAGCAAATGAATCACTCTGCTAAATTTTACGCAGTGCTAGAAAGCTTATTTCCCAACTACAAGGTAGCAGAGAAAGAGCTAAAACTACTCTCCCCACAGCTACATCGCATGTAGCTTTTACCTACTTTTAAAAATGTGTGTTAAGTTACGTTTGCCGTGGCCACAATTCATTTTATAAGGGGATAAATATGTCTTTTGTTGATGCAGTTAAATTGTGCTTTACCAAGTTTGCAGACTTTGAGGGCCGGGCGAAACGCCCAGAGTTTTGGTGGTTCGTGCTATTTTGCGTTGTTGGTGCCTTGGTTTTAGAAGTGGTTGGCAGCTACGTTTCTTGGGCATTTTCGCTTGCCACGTTGATACCTTCATTGGCAGTTGGCGCTCGCCGCTTGCACGATGTCAACAAAAGTGGCTGGCTACAGTTGCTTGGCTTAATCCCAATTCTGGGCTGGATTTATTTAATTTATGTATGTGCACAGCCAGGCGATACTGGTGATAACAAATACGGTACAGCTCCTGCTAATTAAGTAACAATCAATTAAATAAAAAGGGAGCATTTGCTCCCTTTTTATTTGCGCTACATTGTCTAGGCTACAACAGCTTTTCAATATCGCTGGCAATATCGGCTGGCTTTTGGCCGTAACTGGTATAAAGCCTAATTTTTCCTTGTTTGTCAAATATATACATGCCAGAACTATGGTCTATGGTGTAATCTGCCTCGGTTTTACCAGGCACTTTGGCGAAATAAATTTTAAAGTTACCCAACGTTTCTGCTGTTTCTTGCAAACTACCCCACAAGCCAATAAAACGCTTATCAAACGATGGCACAAATTGTGACAGTACTTCTTGTGTATCGCGTTGCGGGTCTACTGTGACAAACAACACTTGTACTTCATCCGACTTATCACCCAGCAGTTTCATGGTATTTTTTAGCTCCACCATCGTGGTTGGACATACATCCGGACAATGTGTATAACCAAAAAACAGCACAACAACTTTGCCTTTGAAGTCGCTCATGGTGCGCTTGTTGCCTAAGTGATCAGTTAATGTCAGCGGCTTATTAAAATCCGCGCCAGTGATATCAGTTGCGACAAAGGTGGCGGCCTGAGGTGAGCAGGCTACCAACATCAACAACATTGCAAAAATGAATAACTTTTTCATACAAAAATTCCTAATTTCATGACTTTAATTGATATGTTTTGATTCTAACATAAGCCTTAAATTCACCGCTTAGTTTACAATATCGTTTTTAGTTTTTGAGAGTACAGCAACATGGCAATACCCAGCTCAATGGCGGACCGCGACGGCGTTATTTGGTATGACGGCAAATTAGTCGATTGGCGTAGCGCCACCACTCACGTATTAACCCACACCTTGCATTACGGCATGGGCGTGTTTGAAGGCGTACGTGCTTATAAAACAGATAAAGGCGCGGCGATTTTCCGCTTGCAAGACCACACGGATCGACTGTTCAATAGCGCACACATTTTGCAAATGAAAATGCCGTTTACTAAGCAAGAAATCATGGAAGCTCAAAAAGCGGCCGTGCGTGAAAACAAATTAGAATCTGCCTACATTCGCCCGATGGCATTTTATGGCGCAGAGGCCATGGGTATTGCCGCTAAAACACTCTCAACCCACGTCATTTGCGCGGCTTGGAGTTGGGGCGCATACATGGGCGACGAGGCGTTGACCAAAGGTATCCGCGTTAAAACATCTTCATTTTCGCGCCATCATGTCAATATCACCATGTGCAAAGCCAAGGCCAACGGCAATTACATGAACAGTATCTTAGCGCACCAAGAAGCTGCGCAAGACGGTTACGATGAAGCTTTGCTGCTGGATGTAGATGGCTTTGTGGCCGAAGGTTCTGGCGAAAATATATTCATCATTCGTAAAGGCAAGCTCTACACGCCTGATTTAACCAGCGCGCTAGAAGGCATTACTCGCGATACCATTGTGCAATTGGCGAAAGAAATCGGCCTAGAAGTCATCGAAAAACGCATCACCCGTGACGAAGTTTATACGGCTGATGAAGCGTTTTTTACTGGCACAGCAGCTGAAGTGACACCAATTCGCGAGTTGGATAACCGCAATATTGGCAGCGGCACACGCGGCCCAATTACCGAGAAATTACAAGCCTTGTATTTTGATGTGGTAAAAGGTAAATCAGCTAAACATGCAGATTGGCTGACGCTGGTTTAAGCGAAGAATCCAAACCATGTCTGATATTAAAGCAACAGAAATCACCGCGAAAGACCTGCCGCTACACTGCCCCACCGCGGCCGTAGCGGCTTGGTCTTCGCATCCGCGCGTGTTCTTAGATATTACCAAAACTGGCGAAGTAGCATGCCCGTATTGCGGTACCAAGTACACACTCAAGGCGGGCGAAGTGATTTCGCATCATTAATTTAGATTGCTTCAACCCATTCAATCAAAAGACCATACTTTAGCCCAATTAAAAACGGGCAAAATGCAAGGCACTAAGCAACTTAAACTATCTTGCGGTTTAACCCATTTTCCGCCAGAAATCTTGGATTTAGCCGATAGCTTAGAAATACTTGACCTCACAGGCAACGCACTTACTACTTTACCAAGCGATTTAAGTCGCCTAAAAAAGCTGCGTATATTATTTTGCTCCTCTAATCAGTTTACACATCTGCCAGAAGTACTGGGTGAATGCCAAAATTTGAGCATGATTGGCTTTAAAGCCAATCAAATTAAGCATATTCCAGAAAGTGCTATCCCAACCGTAACATTACGCTGGTTGATTGTGACGGATAACGCACTAGACGCGGTACCGAGTGCGCTGGGCAATTGTCCTCAATTACAAAAACTGATGCTAGCGGGCAACCAGTTAACAGCTTTGCCAGCCAGCATGGCAAATTGTCACGCTTTGGAGTTATTAAGAATATCGGCCAACCAATTTAATGCCCTACCCGATTTTTTGTTCGATTTACCTAAACTCACTTGGCTGGCCTATGCAGGTAACCCGTTTTGTGACCAAACTGAGCAAAAATTAATCCGCCAACATCATGTCAATTATATCGACTGGCAAACGCTCACATTGCAACATGTACTAGGGCAAGGTGCATCGGGGGTGACTTATCAAGCCATTTGGCAGCCGTCCCAATACAACAAACAATATCAAGCCGTTGAGACTGTTGCAGTGAAGCTGTTTAAAGGCGAACTCACCAGTGACGGGCTACCACGCTGCGAAATGCATGCCAACATATTGGCTGGCGAGCATGCTAATTTGGTTGGTATAAAAGGTGTCATTCGCAATCACCCACAAGGCGTGCTGGGCTTGGTGATGCCTTTGTTGGATGCTAATTTAAAAG
>JAABQZ010000105.1 GCA_011391175.1 Methylophilaceae bacterium
ATTGAGCATGCGATTTACGACCCAAATAGCCAAATATTGAAGGGCTTTTTGGCTGGCGTTAAAGCGCACCTAAATGACGATGGTGAAGCATGGTTGGTAATGTCTGATTTAGCCGAAAATTTGGGTTTAAGGGCAGCTGACGATTTGCAAAAATGGATTGCCGATGCAGGGTTAACAGTGATTGAAAAACATGATATTGCACCTAAGCATGCGAAATCTGCAGACCAATCAGATCCGCTTTATGCAGCACGTAGCAAAGAAGTAACTACTTTATATCGATTAAACTAAGGCATCGGTTAAAATATTATTCAAGCATATTGATAGAGAAAGCATTGGTATGAGTTTAGGCCCGGTGATGTTGGATGTGGTTGGCAAAGAGTTAACCGCTGACGACGTTAAAAGATTGCAGCATCCACTCGTTGGGGGTGTGATTTTATTTGCACGTAATTTCGAAAATTGCACACAATTATCTAAGCTGACAGCTAGTATCCATGCGGTTCGTAGCCCGCCACTTTTAATCGCGGTCGATCACGAAGGTGGGCGCGTGCAGAGGTTTAGAGATGGCTTTACCAAAATCCCACCAATGCGTGAGTTTGGCAAGATTTGGGATGTCGACCGTAAAAAAGCCAAAGAATTAGCCGTGCAAGCGGGTTGGGTTTTAGCTGCTGAGTTGCGTGCGCATGGGGTGGATTTTAGTTTTACACCAGTGCTGGACATGGATTATGGGGACAGCTTAGTGATTGGCGACAGGGCTTTTCACGCGAATGCGCAAGCGATTAACGAGTTGGCTTTTTCGCTCATGCAAGGGCTTAAAAAGGGCGGCATGCAAGCAGTGGGCAAGCATTTTCCTGGACATGGTTTTGTGGTGGCCGATTCGCACGTAAGCATACCAATTGACGAGCGTGAGTTTGACCAGATTGCACAAAACGATATGCAACCGTTTAGGCGAATGATTGATGAAGGTTTGGCGGCAATTATGCCTGCGCATGTGATTTACCCGAAAGTGGACGATAAGCCTGCTGGGTTTTCGCCCAAATGGCTACAAAAAGTGCTGCGTGAAAGATTGGGCTTTAATGGTGTGATTTTTAGCGATGATTTAAGTATGGAAGGCGCCAGTGTGGGTGGCGATGTGACAACGCGTAGCCTCGCTGCGTTGAATGCCGGTTGTGACATGGTGCTACTTTGTAATCGCCCCGATTTGGCTGATGAGTTGCTGCAAAAGCTTGAGTGGAAAATGTCTGCGCAAAGCATCGTACGTTTGGCGCACATGCACGGGTCGCGCCACCCAGAAAGTATGCAACATTTGCAGCATAATAGTGAATTTGCAACTGCATTAGAACACTTGGCGATGGTGGGCAAACCTGAATCGAAATCAGCGTCTGATTTGTTTGATTGAATGCATTTTACATATTTAATCTACATTGACCAAGACTATAGGCGCGCGTAGAATTCGCGCCAATTCTTAAGGTACATAAGTGATTAAACCAAGAGTTTCTAAACCGAAAAAACCATGATTCCGAAAACTATCAAAAAACTTGTCGTAGCCAATTGGAAAATGCATGGCAACTTGAAGCAAAATGCAGCCTTGCTGAACGATTTTGTTGCAACGCTCGCCAATTTAAAGCATACGCAGGTTGTGGTGTGCGCACCATATCCTTATCTAGCCCAATTACAAAGCGCTTTGCAACACTCTGACATTGCTTGGGGTGCGCAAAATCTGGCCAAGAATGAGATTGGCCCCTACACGGGCGAGGTGAGTGCGGGCATGTTGCGCGATTTTGGCGCAACCTATGTAATTGTTGGTCATTCAGAACGTGCGACAGCGTATTGCGAATCAGATGAAAATATCGCGCAAAAGTTTATGGTGGCAAAAAAACATGGCATTACACCGATTTTGTGTGTGGGCGAAACGTTAATAGAACGCGAAGCGGGTGTGATGGAAATGGTAGTGAGCAAGCAGCTAGACGCCATTATTAATGCTTATGGTGCGGCTGTATTTGCTAATACGGTGATTTCTTATGAGCCTATTTGGGCAATTGGTACTGGGTTAGCAGCTACACCAGAGCAGGCAAAAAGCATGCATCGATTTATCCGCAACAAGATTGCGGCGCTAAATAGTGAGGCGGCAAACCAGTTAAAAATACTCTACGGAGGCAGCGTAAACCCGCAAAATGCGCTACAATTATGCATTGTAGAGAATATCGACGGCGGGCTGATTGGTAGGTGCTCCCTCAACGCGCAAGACTTTGAAAGTATTTGCTATGCAGCTGAAAAAGCTGCAGCATAAAATAGTCAAATATATTGACGAAAAATTAAGTAAAGACATAGGTTCAGAATTTAAGGTATATAGTCATGGAAAATTTAATCACAGTGATTCACGTACTGGCTGCTGCAGGCGTTATTGGCTTGGTGCTATTACAGCATGGTAAAGGCGCGGACATGGGCGCGGCATTTGGTAGTGGTGCGTCTGGTAGTTTATTTGGCGTCAGTGGCTCATCTAACTTTATGAGCAAAGCTACGGCTGGTTGTGTAGTGGTGTTTTTTGCCACCAGTTTAACGTTGGCTTATATGGCCAGTCATCGCGCTGGTAGTGGAAGTGTAATAAGTGGCGCTGTTAAAACTCAAGCAGTAAAAACAGAGTCTGCACCAGTTGAAACCAAAGCAGTTGATGCTCAGTCAGAGCTAACAACGCCTGTAGGTAGCGCCGCGAAAGATATTCCTAACTAATTTTTTGTGGTGATTGCCGTCGTGGTGGAATTGGTAGACACGCTATCTTGAGGGGGTAGTGACGAAAGTCGTGAGAGTTCGAGTCTCTCCGTCGGCACCAGTAGTTTTGCTAAATCATTGTCATATTAAAACAGTATTTACAAGATATTATTTAGTAATGAATTTTAATAAATAATTTTGATTGCGTAGCTCAAGGCGAGTAATCAAAAAAACTAAAGTCAGGAAAGCCCTCGTGCTGGAAAATTATTTTCCAATATTGCTGTTCATCTTAGTAGGCCTCGCAATCGGCTTAGGGCCGCTTATCCTCGGTAAAATCTTATCCCCCCACAAGCCCGATGTGCAGAAAAACTCGCCATACGAGTGCGGCTTTGAAGCGTTTGAAGATGCGCGCATGAAATTTGACGTGCGTTATTATTTAGTGGCTATTCTGTTTATTCTGTTTGATTTAGAAATCGCATTTTTATTCCCGTGGGCAGTGGTCATTCAAGAAATTGGCATGGCAGGATTTTTGGCAATGTTATTGTTTTTGTTTGTGCTGGTTGTCGGTTTC
>JAABQZ010000106.1 GCA_011391175.1 Methylophilaceae bacterium
CATAGCGTAAAAGTGGGTGACGCTACTTATACGGCAGAACGTATTTTAGTGGCGACAGGTGGCTGGCCGTTTGTGCCAGATGTTGAAGGAAGTGAACACATTGTCACCTCAAATGAAATTTTTAACCTGCCCACCTTGCCCAAACAAATGGTGATTGTGGGTGGCGGCTACATTGCTGTGGAATTTGCTGGCATTTTGCATGGCTTGGGTGTGGATGTCACGATTTTTGAGCGCGGCGAGAAAGTATTGCGTGGCTTTGATGAAGATATACGCGACTTTTTAATTGCTGAGATGACCAAAAAAGGCATTAAGTTTATGTTTAACACCAGAGTAGATAAAATCAATCTGGATTGTGAAGGTTTAACGGTGCACACCACAAAAGGTGAAACCGTGCCTGCTGAATTGGTGATGTATGCGACTGGTCGCGTGCCCAATACTAAAAACCTAGGTTTAGAGGCGTTAGGCGTGACCTTGGACGAAGTGGGTGCAATCAAAGTAAATGACGATTATCAAACTAATGTGCCGTCTATTTATGCATTGGGTGATGTGACAAATCGCGTGAATTTGACACCTGTGGCGACGTCTGAAGGCATGGCATTGGTGAATAAGTTATATGCAAGCCACTATAAAGCTGTTGATTATGAAAATATCCCGACTGCAGTATTTAGCCAGCCGAGTATTGGTACCGTGGGTTTAACTGAAGCGGAAGCGCGCGAAAAATATCCTGAAGATATTGATATATATAGAACAGATTTCAAGCCGATGAAAAATACCTTGTCAGGCAGCAGTGAGCGCACCTTAATGAAAATGGTCGTAGTCCGCAGTAGCGATAAAGTAGTTGGCATGCATATGGTTGGGTCTGATGCAGGTGAGATAATTCAGGGTTTTGCAGTCGCCATACGCGCTGGCGCTACCAAAGCGGTGTTTGATAACACTATTGGCATTCACCCAACCGCTGCAGAAGAATTTGTGACGATGCGCAAACCAGTGGCATAACACAGCCTGTATTTTAAATACTCGGCTTGCATTTTAATCTGCTTGTAAACCGCTTATGGTCTTGCCGAAAAAACTGATTTGCGCAATAATTCTATATTAGAATTTTTAGATTTAATTCGTTCAAACGGGCGTTTCGCTAAGTCATGATGAGAAAGCAATATTCTTAGTAACTTAACGGTTTTAAAATGCCAACTTTTCAGGGAGATAAAAAATGGCAACGCGTAATGATTTAGCCAACGCCATCCGTGCACTATCCATGGATGCAGTACAAAAAGCAAACTCAGGTCACCCAGGTGCACCGATGGGCATGGCAGAAATTGCTGAAGAGCTTTGGAACCACCACCTAAGCCATAACCCAAACAACCCAAAATGGGCAAACCGCGATCGCTTTGTATTATCTAATGGTCACGGTTCTATGCTGATTTATTCACTGTTGCACCTGACTGGCTATGATGTGGCCATGGAACAAATTCAATCGTTCCGTCAATTGCATTCACAATGCGCTGGCCATCCAGAGTACGGCTATGCTGCAGGTGTAGAAACTACCACTGGTCCATTAGGCCAAGGTATTGCCAACGGCGTGGGCTTTGCTATGGCAGAAAAATTATTAGCCAACCAATTCAACAAACCAGGCCATGAAATCGTTGACCACCAAACTTATGTATTTTTAGGTGATGGCTGCATGATGGAAGGTGTTTCACACGAAGCTTGTGCACTTGCTGGTACTTGGGGTTTGGGCAAGTTAACCGCATTCTGGGATGACAACGGTATTTCTATCGATGGTCATATTGAAGGCTGGTACACAGACGATACGGCAAAACGTTTTGAATCTTATGGCTGGCATGTACAATCAGTGGATGGTCACGACGTAGCCGCGATTGGCAAAGCTATTGCTGCTGCCAAAAAAGTAACTGATAAACCTTCACTGATTTGCTGTAAAACCATTATCGGTAAAGGCTCACCTAACAAATCAGGTAGCCATGATTGCCACGGTTCTGCATTAGGCGACGCTGAAGTTGCTGCAACGCGTGAAGCTATCGGTTGGCCACACGCACCATTTGTGATTCCAGCTGATGTTTACGCGGGTTGGGATGCTAAAGCTAAGGGTGCAGCAGCAGAAGCCACTTGGAATGACAAATTTGCAGCTTATGCTAAAGCGTTCCCAGCAGAAGCAGCGGAATTTAAACGCCGCATGGCAGGCGACTTGCCAGCGAATTGGAAAGCAGAAACCGATAAAATTATTGCTGCTGTTAACGAAAAAGCAGAAGGCAATGCTTCACGTAAGGCATCACAAAATGCAATCACTGCATTGGCTCCATTACTGCCTGAATTCTTAGGGGGTTCAGCTGACTTAACAGGTTCTAACTTAACAGCAGCAGCTAGCTTCAAACATGTAAGCGGCAAAGAGCCGGGCAACTATATCTCTTATGGTGTGCGTGAGTTTGGCATGGCTGCAATTATGAACGGTGTAGCGCTGCACGGTGGTTTGTTGCCATTCGGTGGCACATTCCACATGTTCTCCGATTACATGAAAAACGGCATGCGCATGTCGGCTTTAATGCATCAGCGTGTGATTTATGTGTTGACGCATGACTCTATCGGCCAAGGCGAAGATGGCCCAACTCACCAACCAGTCGAAAATACTTCTGGATTACGTTACATTCCACGTATGGATGTCTGGCGTCCAGGCAGTGCAACAGAAACAACTGTTGCTTGGGTTGCGGCGGTAGAGCGTCATGAAGGCCCAACAAGTTTAGTGCTTTCACGCCAAAACTTGGCTGGCATTAAACATAATGCAAGTGACTTTGCAGGTATTCGCAAAGGTGCCTATGTATTAAGTGATTGTGCTGGTAAAGCTGATTTAATCTTAATTGCCAACGGTTCAGAGTTAGATTTGGCAGTTAAAGCAGCAGCAGAGTTAACGGCCGCTGGCAAAAAAATCCGCGTGGTTTCAATGCCAAGCACCAATGTATTCGATCGCCAAGACCAAGCGTATAAAGATAGTGTACTAACTGCTGGTGTTAAACGCGTCGCAATTGAAGCGGCACACCCAGATTTCTGGCGTAAATATGTAGGCTTAGAAGGTGCTGTTGTAGGGATTGACACCTTTGGTGAGTCTGCTCCAGGCGGTGTGTTGATGAAGCACTTTGGCTTTACGGTAGAAAACGTAGTGGCTGTTGCCAAAACCGTGTTGTAATTAGTGCGTTAATAGTTAGCTTACCCAAAAGAGCCTCAGCATGAGGCTCTTTTTTTTGGTAAAAT
>JAABQZ010000107.1 GCA_011391175.1 Methylophilaceae bacterium
GGTGTTTCAGCAGGTTTCTGTGTTGATTGATCATCGCCTTTGATGACCTCGTCCACCTTTTGCTTTGCTGCGTCTTCCAGCACTTTGCCAAAGTCTAGCGCATAAGCAGGGTTAGCAATTAAGCCGACAGATAGAAACAAACCGATTAATAATTTACTCATCACTGTCATTCTCATTTTTGTACTCCACTCAAGTACGACATTTTGGTTGCGCCTAAACCACCTGCGCGAGCATAGCTTTGCGCATTGCTGCTAGAGGTTTGGTAACTTTCCATTTTTTTCATTTCTTCTTCGTTGAATTTGGCCGCTTGCAGTTCTTCTGCACTTAAACCGCGGATACCAGTGGTGGAAACGACTTTGCCAGTGCCAGTACGTCCGCTGGCTACATCGCTAATAGCGCTGCCGCTGCTTGAAGCACCGCCGCGTTTAACTGACAGCAAACGCACCCAGCCCGTACTTTTTTTGCTTTTAACTTTCAGCCAAGCGCCTTTTTTGGTGAGAATTTCTACAGCATCATTTTTATTGAGGCTGCCCACGGTTTTGGCATCAGCATAGGGCTCTGCACGCAGGCTATCCATTTTAATTGCTGTTCCAGCATCGCCAGCAAGCGCCCAAAGAGGCAATATAGCAGGGCTTGCCAGAGCACATAATATTAAAAGTTTTAAGTATTTTTTCATGCTAAGTCCTTTGTGTCTTCTTGATGCTCTAGTTTGATCACTGCTTGTGCAAACAAACTACGCCATTGCGAGGCCAAACTTGGCATTGCGCTTGGCTGTGAGCTTACAGTTGATTGGTTTATTAACTTTCCTTCATGCAGCGCATAACGTGTGATTGTGCTATTTGGTAGACCAATACCAGCAATTAAAGTTGGTAATTGCACGCTAATCGCTTGTGCATCTTGTTTGGCTGATTCGTCATACTCTTTTTTGTTGTCAGCATACATCCAGCTTACCACCAGCATATCGCCAAATAACCCCCAAATACCACTTTGTGTGCCATGCAAAATCTCAATATTATTCGGCGTTTTGCTAACGAGTTCAATCTCACGCTTGAGTTTTTTAAGCAGAGTGTCACTGAGCGCTTCGCTGGCCTCTACCAAAATAGGCATCATTAGTACGCGGTGTTCGGCGGCATCTGAGGTAACACCAAATGCCAACCAGCGTTGTAGTGCGCGGTCTGTGGCCAATGCGTAAATTTTGGCAATACCAAACAGCGCCACCGCCCATAAAATGGGCGCGGTAATATCTAAATAGGTGTTGCTCAGATTAATCCCAATGTACGACAGAACTAACATCCCAAGCTGGCTACTAGTAAAGATGGAGTTGAATTTATCGCGGTCCACTTTAAAATAAAACGCCAACGTGGTGGCCCAAATCAGCAGCAAGCTGATTAAAATATAGGGCACTTTACCTCGCCATACTTTTAAATAATCACCATGTTTAACGTTATCGATGGCGGTTGCCATAATTTCCACGCCTGGAAACTGCTTATCCATGGCGGTGGGTTTGATGTCGAATAACCCGGGTGCAGTGGAGCCGATAAGCACAATTTTATTGGTAAATTCATCCTGCGGGCGTTTTTTGTCTTTACTTGCCATGTCGGTAAACACATCGCTAAACGTAGCATAGGTGTAGCTAAAGGGCTTGCCGCGCCAGTTAATCAGCATGTCATTGGGAATGTTTTGGGAGAAATTTTGAGATGCGTTTTGAGTTGTTGAATTTTTTGCAAACTCACCTACCGCTAACGGCAGTGAGGGCAAGCGCCATCCAGACTCATCATGGAACATGCGATATTCACGTACGATACCATCGTTATCGGGGTAGACATTGTGTGTGCCTAGCCTGTCAGCCTTAAGTGCACCTTTAAAATACGGCAAAATAGCGGCGATGGTTGTGTTATTGCTGGCTTCCGATGTATGTGTTAAGCCTGGGATTTGCGCAAACTTTAATTCACTTGAAGCGTCTTGGCTTGGGTCAAGTCGTAAAATTGGGAAAAAGCAATTGTCGCAAGCGGTAATCACTTCATTAAAGTATGCGTCACTATCTGCGTTGTAAATATCGGCATCACTAAATACAATATCAAACACTATCGCTTTGGGATTTTGTGCTTGAATGTTCTCTACAAATTCACCCAACACTTGCCTTGGCCATGGCCAGCGACCGTACTCTTTGGCAAAGGCACTTAGACTGGCTTCGTTAATATCCACAATAACAATGTCTTGATCTGGTGCGGGCTGAAACACGCGATGCTTCACCATAAAGTCAAACGCACGGTCACGCATATTTTCACCGACGTGGAACACGCTGGCATCAAGTAGCACCAGCAGGGTAAACAGCGTAGCTAAATAAATGTAAAAATTGTTTTTAAGCTTGCGCGTAAAGTTGGCTAGCCATTGGCCGATGAGAAGTTTAAGTTTTGTCATAGGGGTGCGCGGTTGTGATTTATAATGCTCCATATGAATGGAGTGATAGTGAACGAAATTATAGCCTTACTTTTAGTGTTGATGCTTTTTTTGCTGGTGTGGCTGGCTTGGCGCGAATTTGCTAACAGTAAAAATAATGCACTGCTTGCTCAGCTAGAAGGCCAACTTGAACTTAAGCATCGTGCGATGTTGCTGGATTTAAACGATGGGTTGAACAAGCTTGCAGACCGTATGAATGTTGCCTCTCAGGGCAGTGCAGAAGCGCTTAAAAATACCGTTTCACAAGAGTTATTGGCGACGCGCGACGCCATGCAGGCTTTGCAACTAGCGCAAAATAACAGTCTCGCACTCACTCGCGAAACCGTACTGGAAACCTTGCACAAAACCTTGAGTGAGCAAGGCAAATCGCAGCAAGCTTTAATTAACGATACTATGCTAAAAGCCACCACCACCCTGACGCAGAGTGTAGAAAGCTTGGGCAAAATAGTAGATGCGCGACTGGAACAAATTGGTGGAAAAGTGTCAGAGCGTTTAGATGAAGGCTTTAAAAAAACCAACGAAACATTTATCAGTGTGATGGAACGCTTAGCCACCATAGACGAAGCGCAGAAGAAGATTGATGGTCTAACTGTCAATATGGTGAGCTTGCAAGAGCTATTGGGTGATAAGCGTAGCCGCGGGGCTTATGGTGAGGTGCAGCTGGAAGGCTTGGTGCGCAATGCCCTACCGCCTGATAGCTTTAAGATGCAACACACGTTTAGTAATGATATGCGAGTAGATTGCGCGCTGTTTTTGCCAGAACCTACG
>JAABQZ010000108.1 GCA_011391175.1 Methylophilaceae bacterium
TCTAGATTCGTTTTGAAATGCAGCAATCGGCGCATTATTATCGCCAAACGAATCAGTTTGGTAACGTAAGCGCATATCTCCGTTAAAAGTAAATCGATCTAACCAACTGGGCAATGCTAAGCGTTCACCTGCTTTGTAATTAAGTTGTGCCATGACATCTTTTTCAACTTCTTCACGTATCTCTTTTTTAACATGGTCAGGTACATATTGCACACGTACCGATTTCTGGTCTTGCACCGCAGCTACTTCAGGAGCAGTAGCGTCTTTGACTCTTGCTTGTTTTACCTGTCTAGCAGCATCTGCTGTGGCTTTTTTTACCAATGTGTCGGCTTTATCTTTATTTAACACGCCCTCTTGTACCAGTAAATCAATCAAATTAGTCGTGGTGGCTTTCAACTGCTCTAGCGATTCCCTCTCATCTGCATGCAACAATGAGGCCGAGCTAGTTAGGCCAATAAACATTGACGAAACAAAAGCTACTTTAGCTTTACTATTTAATAACCTGTTATTCAACATAGCACTTTCCTTTAATTGCTTTAGCCTCTAATTTTTTAGACTTCTACACACTCAAGCCTAAAAACAGTTCATTTTAATTTAGCCCATTTTGCGGGCGGTAATACGTAACCTAATGGGTTGTGGCATTCCTTCTGGTGGCGCATCGCGCATCGCAGGCATGTTGTCTAATGCGGCTTTCACACTCTGCTGTATTGCTGGCTCTACTTCCGAACCAGACCATTCCAATCTTTCTATATCGCCGTTCGGTTTCAGCCAAACACTCACAATTAGTTTGTATTGGCTTTCTTTTAACTTACTATCTTTTTCTAGCGCATCTTGAATCTTATTTTTCAATAGGCCTGCGTACCAGTTAAACTTGGCGCCGCCATCTGAACCGATGGTTTTAACATCGCCTCCTTTGTAATCGTTGCTTACCGCCCCAGCTGCAAAAGCGCTAGGGCCGTCCCCAGCGGGCCCTTCCATTTTTAACTGTTCAGCTGGTGGCGTTTCTGCAGGTTTGGGTTGCTCCACCTTTATCTCTTTTGGCGCATCAGGTTTCGGTTGTTCTTTTGGCGGCTCTTTTGGCGGCGGGGGTGGAGGTGGCGGAGGCGTATCAGGAATCAGCTTGATGGTCGTTACCTGTTTTTTCTGTGGCGCGCCACCAGACATTAAACTTTTAATACCGTAGCCAATCCCTCCCAATACTGCCAGCGCAACCAAGCTGATTAAAATTCGCTTCAGCCAAATAGCGAGCGACGATTCTTGGTTCTCATCGTCATCAAAGTCTGGCTGTTGATTTGAATTTAAAGCAGCCTGCACTTTAAGTCCCTATACGCCCGGTCACTAATCCCACATTTTCTATTTGTAGCTTATTCACCAAATCAATCACACCAATTACGCCGGCATAGGGCGCTTTTGCTTCGCCCTTAATCATCACCGAAAATTTAGGGTCTTGTGCTTTTGCAGTGTTTAGCTGGTTTTCTAGCTCAGCCATACTTACCCCGGCACCGTTAATGGTCACACCGCCCGTTTGTTGTACTTGCACAATTTTAATATCGTGCTTTTCGGTGCTTGGCTTATTAGATGGCTTAGGCAGATTCATTGTGAGCCCCTGCACACCAGCGGTAGTCATCAAAATAAAAATCACCAACAACACATAGGCCAAATCCAACATGGGCGTAATGTTAATGGTGTCATAAGGCTGTGCGTCGTTTTGTACTTGCATTTCTACCCTTACAATTCAGCCACTTTTTTGGTGACAAGCCCGACTTCAGTAATATCCAACTTCTTACAAATCTCTAATACCTCAGATACCTTTTCATAATGTGCTGCTGCATCGCCTTTTAGTACTACTGGCAGATCTGGATTGCCACTTTTAAATTCACTCAAGCGCTGTTCTAAACTCGCCATATCTACAGGATAAGCATCCAAATACACACTACCATCGCTGGTAATCGTAATTGCCCGCGTTTGCGGTTTTGCTAAGCTGCCAGAGTTAATCGTTTTCGGCATATCCACTTTAACGCCTTGCACCGATGCAGTCGTCATAATGATAAAAATCACCAATAACACATACGCCAGATCCAACATCGGCGTAATGTTAATCTCATCGTATAGCTGGTTCTCTTCTTTGACGCCCTCTGACATCGTTTACTCTTTACCAAATAATTCGGCAGAACGCGTCACAAACTCATCCACAAAAATCTGCATGGCAATGGTGATATTTTTAATGCGGCTGGCTAAATAGTTGTAGCCAAACAAAGCTGGAATCGCCACCGCCAAACCAGCAACCGTTGCCAGCAAAGCAGCCGCAATACCAGGCGCAATCGCGTTAACGTTTACATCACCGGCCGCTGCAATCGCCGCAAAAGTAATCATTACCCCCACAACCGTACCCAATAGGCCTAAGAAAGGGCCACCTGAAATCGCAATGGTCAACAGCACCATGCCCGCATTTTGGCGTTGCGTTTCACGCACCAAATCCGCATCAATGGCTGCCTTAATTGCATCCATTGAGGCACCACTTAACGACAGCATTTCACCTTCATGCTGGCGTTTTTTAATTTCACGCAAGCCTGCTTGGTACAACTTAAACAGATTGGAATGTGGATACTTTCCACCTTTGTCTAGCTCTAACAAATCGTTGGCGTTGGATTTTTGAAATCGCGCTAAAAACTTTTTGTTGTCTTTGTCCGTACGCGCCACCAACATCGCTTTATTCCACATAACCCACACACTAATCGCAAACATCACGGCTAAAATACCAATCACAATCTCGGCATCAAGTGTTAAGCTATTGATCAAAATACCTAAGTAATTTGGTTCACCTTCTTCCTCACCCTCTTCACCGCCTTCTCCTTCTGCGATTTTTAGCAAGGTACTATCTACCCCCTGACCAGTTGCAGCAAGCTTAATCCAATCCGCGCTTCTAGCTAAGTTTGCAATTTCTAGCTCATCTATTTCCCCTGTGAAACCTTCACCAATTTTCACGTCAGCTTCTGCATTTACGCCTGGCGCTTCACCAGTTGCCACCTGAACACCATTTAAATAAACGTTTGCTTTTCCACCTTCCAAGGTGAATGCAACGTGTTGCCAAACAGCAGCTTTAATTTCTCCGCCTGCAATATTGCTAGCACCCACATTTAGGCTTAATTTTTGCTCTTCAATATTCAAACTAATTGAATCATTTTGACTGTATAA
>JAABQZ010000010.1 GCA_011391175.1 Methylophilaceae bacterium
ATGACATACCACTGACGGTCGAAGGGAAAATGCGGGTTACGTATCCTATCAGCCAGAAATGGCACGCCATCGGTTACTTAGATGTAGGTGGTTTCGGCGTCGGCTCAAATTTCACCTAGCAGGGATGGTCGGTCTGAACTAGGCTTTCTCTAAGTCAATATCAACCAATTTTGGCTACCGTTATATGAAAGTTGACTACGACAATGATGGATTCCGACATGATATGGCAAATGACGGGTTCTGTGCAGGCGTAGGTATCCGTTTCTAGTGCGCCCTCACTGTTTGATAAAGATGAAATAAGCTAGTGTCCCGAGCTCAACACTGGTTGATGCCCGCGAGCGCCAGTCGGGTTCGGTAATTACAGTAGCAATAATTGAGTAAAAACAAGGCTTGAGTTAGGTCTAGTTTTGTGGACTGGCAAGGATGTTATTTTATCAACTTGTTAGGAGATTTCATGAATCGTATTCCCAGCCGTATATTTACAGAAGAATTTAAGGGCATGTTTTGTCATTTTAATTCTTCAATCTATTGCTTTTACAATCGCTTCAACTACATGTTTGGCATCACCAAACACCATCATGGTTTTATCTAAATAAAATAACTCATTATCCAACCCCGCATAACCTGCGGCCATGCTACGTTTGTTCACAATAATGGTTTTGGCTTTATATGCCTCTAAAATTGGCATGCCATAAATGGCGCTGCCAGGCTTTTTCGCGGCAGGATTCACTACATCATTGGCACCGATGACAAACACAACGTCAGTTTGCCCAAATTCATTATTCACATCTTCCATTTCTACCACTTGCTCATAAGGTACATCTGCTTCTGCTAACAACACGTTCATATGCCCTGGCATGCGTCCCGCCACTGGGTGAATGGCGTATTTTACATTGACGCCTTTGGCAATTAATTTGGTGGTGAGTTCTTGCAAGGCATGCTGCGCACGCGATACTGCCAGACCATAACCCGGCACAATAATCACCGTATCTGCATTGGCCATTAAAAACGCCACATCATCTGCAGAGCCAGACTTCACCGCTTTTTGTTCGCCAGCCACCGCATCTGTACTTGCCTCTGCCCCAAAGCCACCTAACATCACGGCAATAATCGAGCGATTCATGGCTTTGCACATAATATAAGACAAAATTGCGCCAGATGAACCCACGCACGCACCTGCGATGATGAGCACCGGGTTGTTTAAAGTGAAGCCAATGCCAGCCGCTGCCCAACCTGAATAACTATTGAGCATGGAAACCACCACAGGCATATCGGCACCGCCGATGGGAATAATCAGCGTGACACCCAGTATCAGCGCCAAAGCGCACATCACTAGAAATGCCGTTTGGCTGCTTTGCAGGAAATACAAAGCACCAAAGCCCAGCATTAGTAAGGCCAGCACAAGGTTAAGTAAGTGCTGGCCTTTAAAGCTCACTGGTTTTGCACCAAATTTTCCTGACAGCTTGCCAAAAGCAACAACAGAAGCGGTAAAAGTGATTGCACCAATAAACGCACCAATAAATAACTCAATGCGCTGAACCGATGTATGTGTCTCTGCCGTGTTGTAAACAGCAGCAATAGCAATTAATACTGCAGACAAACCCACAAATGAGTGCATCAGCGCAACCAGCTCTGGCATTTTGGTCATCTGCACACGCTTTGCCGCCAAACTACCTACAATTGCACCTAGAACTATCGCGCCGCAAATAAATGAAAATATAAGATGGTGGCCAACGAAGAAGGTGGTCGCCACTGCAATTGCCATTCCCACCATTCCCAGCGTATTTCCCAAACGTGCACTAGTGGGCGAAGCCAGCCCCTTTAGCGAAAAAATAAACAAGACCGCAGAGATCAAATAAGCGGCTGAGATGAAATTGGGATTAATCACATTCATTTATGTGTCCCCTCTACTCCGGACTCTGAAACTTTTGGCTCTGAAACTTTGGTCTCTTTCTTTTTAAACATTTCCAGCATGCGTCGGGTGACCATAAAGCCACCAAAAATGTTAATCGAGGTTAAAAACACTGCGATTGCACCCAAAATACTGGTTAAATTTAAAGTTTCAGCATCAATGCTTACTGTTTGCAGCATAGCACCCACAATCACAATGCCCGAAATGGCGTTGGTGACCGACATCAGCGGCGTATGCAACGCAGGCGTCACTGTCCAAACCACGTGATAGCCGACAAAAATGGCCAGCGCGAAAATGGTAATATTTTGCATGGTGAGTAAATCAGTCATATGCGTTTTCCTATTTCTATTCAGTCACTATTTTTTAATTAATTGGCCGTCTTTGCACATCAAGCTCGCCGTCACTAACTCGTCATCAGCAGGGATATTCAATTTGCCTTCACTCAAGAGTAACTTCAAAAACTCTAAAATATTACGGGAATAAAAAGCAGAGGCGTCTGCCGCCACCAAACTGGGCAAATTGGTATAACCAACAATGGTGACCCCACGTTTCACCACCACTTGATTCGCCTCAGTGAGCGGGCAATTGCCACAGCCCGTGTTTCCCAATATCATGCTGCCAGACCCAGCTGCCATGTCAATAATCACAGAGCCAGGTTTCATTTTTTCTACGGTTTCCGCATGCAGCAAAATAGGTGGCTCGCGGCCAGGAATTAACGCAGAAGTAATCACAATGTCTGCTTCTGCAGCGCGCTGAGCGACCAATTGCGTCTGACGTTGCATCCAAGAGGCTGGCATTGGGCGAGCATAACCACCTGTGCCTGCAGCAATTTCTCTTTCTTCTTCAGTCTCATAAGGCACATCTAAAAACTTAGCCCCCAACGATTCAATTTGTTCCTTCACCGCAGGCCGTACATCAGATGCCTCCACTACTGCACCTAGTCTTTTTGCTGTGGCAATGGCTTGTAGCCCGGCAACGCCTGCCCCTAAAACCAATACCCGCGCGGCTTTTACCGTGCCCGCGGAGGTCATGAGCATGGGCATAAAACGTTGGTAAAAATGGCTACCGAGCAACACTGCTTTGTAGCCTGCCACATTCGCCTGCGACGACAGCACATCCATGCTTTGTGCTCTTGAATTTCTGGGGAGTGCTTCGAGTGAGAATGCAGTAATACCCTGTGTTGCTATTGCTTGTAGTTGCGGCAGATTAAAAGGCTCTAACATGCCGATTAATAACGCACCCGATTTCATGGCTTTGATTTCGCTCGGTTCTGGCGCACGTACCTTGAGAATTAAATCGGCTTTAAACACCTCTTTTGCGGAAACAATCTCAGCGCCAACTACTTGGTAAGCTAAATCGGTAATGCAGGCACGCTCACCAGCACCTTTTTGTATGAGAACTTGGCAACCTAAGCCAATCATTTTTTTTACAGTTTCAGGTGTCGCTGCGACGCGACGCTCCTCACTTTTTGTTTCGAGAGGAACACCAATGAGGATTAAGTCAGTTTTCATTTATCAACCTTTATGCCATCAGGCACTCTTGATTAGCTGCCTTGCAAATTTCTACAAAGCTATTCACTTCTAGTGAGCTTCGCCCAACCAAACCACCGTCAATATCTGGCATGGCAAACAGCGCCGCTGCATTGCTTGGGTTTAAACTGCCTCCATACAAAATCTGCACTTTTTTGGCTATATTTGCATCACATTTTGCCACACGATTGCGAATAAATGCATGTACTTTTTGGGCTTGTTCTGGGGTGGCCGCTAAGTCTGTACCTACTGCCCATAAGGGCTCATAAGCCAACACAGCCTTACTTAATACAGCTGCGCCAAAGCGTCGAATAATCGAATCAAGTTGTCGCCCAACCACATACTCTGTCCAATCCGATTCACGCTCATCCGCCGATTCGCCCATACAAAAAATGGGTGTTAAACCAGCTTTTTCAGCTGCGTCAAAGCGTGTTGCAGCCGTGTCATCAGTTTCGTGAAACTGTATGCGCCGCTCAGAATGCCCAACAATGACGTAGCGACAGCCATAATCGGTCAGCATAAACGCCGACACTGCACCCGTAAGCGCTACATTTTCGTTGGCGCATAAGTTTTGAGCGCCCCAAGCCACATTAGAACCTTGCAGTAGCGATTGAGCTTGCGCAATATAAGGATAAGGCACACACACTACAAAATCCGCATGCTTTAAATCTTTCACACCTAGCTTCAAAGCTTCCAATAAGGCTTGGTTTTGGGCGATACGTCCATTCATTTTCCAGTTACCGACTACTAATTTACGTCTCATGTTTTACTCATCGGGTTAATTAAGCTGGTTTAAGTTACCTACTTGATGATTGCAGCATACTCGCCTTTTGCGTAGCGTGATGCCATAGTATCTAAAGAAATCACTTTGATTTTGGCAGCTTGCCCTGCACTGCCAAATGCCTCAAAGCGGCTTTTACATACACTTCTCGCAGCAATCGTGGCTGCCTTCAAAAAAGCGCGTGGATCAAATTCTGCAGGATGATGTGCCATTTCTTTGCGGATAGTGGCAGTCATGGCTAAACGAATATCCGTGTCGATGTTGATTTTACGCACGCCATTTTTAATACCCTCAACAATTTCAGAAACGGGTACACCGTAAGTCTCTTTTATTTGGCCACCATATTCCCGTATCATTTGCAGCCATTCTTGCTCTACACTGGACGAGCCGTGCATTACCAAGTGCGTATTGGGAATGCGCGCATGAATGGCTTTGATTCTATTGATAGATAAGATATCGCCGGTAGGTGGACGACTGAATTTATATGCACCGTGACTAGTACCGATGGCAATCGCCAATGCATCCACCTGCGTTGCTTTTACGAAGGCAGCGGCTTCATCGGGGTCAGTGAGTAATTGCGACTCACTTAACATTCCTTCGGCGCCACCACCATCCTCTTCTCCTGCTTGCCCAGTTTCTAGTGAGCCAAGTACGCCCAGTTCACCTTCAACAGAAACGCCCACTGCATGCGCGGCCTCCACCACTTGGCGCGTCACCTGCACGTTGTAATCGAATGTGGAAGGCGTTTTGGCGTCATCCATCAGTGAGCCATCCATCATCACACTAGAAAACCCGCTTCTTAATGCCGTTTGGCAAACAGCGGCAGAAGCGCCATGGTCTTGGTGCATGCACAAAGGAATATGCGGGTATTGCTCAATGGCTGCCTCAACCAAATGACGTAAAAACGGTTCACCAGCGTAACCTCTAGCGCCAGCAGAAGCCTGTAAAATGACGGGACTATCTACTTCATTGGCCGCTTGCATAATGGCATGAATTTGCTCCATATTATTAACGTTAAATGCTGGTAAGCCATATTGATGGTCAGCCGCGTGATCGAGCAATTGTCTTAATGAAACTAATGCCATGTATAACCTTTTTAGTGTGCTCTTATTTGAATGTAAATCAGAGTTTAAGTTTTAAAGTTTACCCTTTTAAAGATTAAAAAATCCAGAAACCTGGCTGATGTTATCAATCATTTTATCGGGATTCGCCGCTGCAATATCACGTCCTGCGTTATAACCGTAGGGCACTACCCAACAAGTCACGCCAGCGTTTTTTGCAGTAGTAATATCGATTTCAGAATCGCCGACAAACAGACTATTCTTTTTAGTTTCACCTAATGCTTCCAAACAGTATTCAACCACTTTAGGATCTGGCTTTTTGTAAGGTAATGAATTACCAGAAATCAGCAAATCAAATAAGCCTTTCATGTTGTGTTGCAACAATATTTTGCTGGTATAGGGCTCTTCTTTATTGGTCACAATCGCTTGTTTAATCCCCTGCTTTTTTAACTTAATTAAAGTTTCTAACACAGTTGGGTATGGCCTACTCATCGTACCCACCATATGCTTATAGTGTTGCATAAAATTTTCCATCACTTTGTTCCATGTAGCTAGTACATGAGTATCGCGCTTATCTGGCCATGCCTCTTGCATGAGCCAAACAGTACCATGACCAATCCATGCTTTAACCTGATGCTCAGTTACGACATTAAACTCGTATTGCATTAATGTCGCATTAACAGCCAAGGCAATTTCACTTGCCGTATCTATTAAAGTACCATCCAAGTCATACATAACCAATGCCATATAGTGAATTCAGATAGCAGTCTGCTATCTATCTCGTAATTGCATCAAGCGTAAAATCATCGGCGTAAAAATCAGCTGCATCGCTAAGCCCATTTTGCCCCCGGGCACCACCAGCGTATTTGGCCGCGACATCATCGAGCCGTGTAACATCGAAAGTAAATAAGGAAAATCAATGCCCTTAGGCTCCGCAAAACGAATCACCACCATACTCTCATCAGCACTGGGAATGTGCTTTGCAATAAACGGGTTAGAGGTATCTACTGTTGGCACGCGCTGAAAATTAACATGGGTACGCGAAAATTGTGGGCAAATGTGATGTATGTAATCTGGCATGCGTCGCAAAATCGTATCTACTACTGCCTCAGGTGAATATCCACGCACTTTTTGATCACGATGCATTTTCTGAATCCACTCAAGGTTAATAATCGGCACTACACCCACTAGCAAATCTACATGCTGCGCCACGTTCGCATCATCGCCTACGTAACCACCATGCAGGCCTTCGTAAAATAGCACATCAGCATCTTCCGCACTTTCGCGCCATGGGGTCAGCGTTCCAGCTGACTGTTTATAAGGCGCACCTTCAGCATCACTGTGAATATATTTACGTACTTTACATCGCCCTGTCTGGCCAAAGGTGCTAAATGTATTCTCTAGTTGAGCCAGCTCATTGGCTTCTGGACTAAAATGACTAAAATAACTGCCTGGTATTTTGTGATGTTTTTCAAGTAAGTTATCCATTTCTTTGCGCTCATATCGATGCATCGAATCGCCTTCGATAACTTGTGCGCAAATATTTTCACGTCTAAAAATATATTCAAAACTCTCCATGACTGAGCTAGTGCCAGCGCCAGACGAGCCTGTAATTGCAATAACGGGGTATTTTTTAGACATACTATCCTCTAGTAACTATCCTTAAGTATATTTATCTGTAAAAAGTACGCTCATTAAACAGCGGGAAAGGCTCATCCGTACCTTTATCAAAAGCAGCATGGTAACGCTCCACATGCTCAACCTCATTTTTAGAGCCAATCAAAATCGGGATGCGCTGGTGTATATGTTCTGGCGACACGTCTAATATGCGCATTCTACCTGTCGAAGCGACTCCTCCTGCCTGCTCTACTAACATGGCCATCGGGTTAGCTTCATACATTAAACGCAAACGACCTGGCTTGGCGCTATCTTTATTATCTTTAGGATAAAGATAAATACCGCCTCTGGTTAAAATACGGTGAATATCAGCCACCATGCTACCTATCCAACGCATATTAAAATCCTTCTCTCTCCGCCCAGCTGCACCAGATTTACACTCGGTAATATAGCGTTTAATTGGCGACTCCCAAAAACGCTGGTTGCTGGAGTTGATGGCATATTCTCTGGTGTCTGCTGGCACCTGCATATCGGGATGCGTTAGCAAAAATTGTTTACTGGCACGATTAAGCGTAAAGCCGTGGGTGCCTTGGCCGGTGGTGGTGACCAACATGGTACATGGCCCATAGATGGCGTAACCTGCGGCCACCTGCTGTTTGCCTGCAATCAGGTAGTCAGCTTCAGATAAGTCAGTTTTAATTGGTGATTTAAATACAGAAAATATCGAACCAATCGACACATTCACATCAACATTGGATGAACCATCTAGCGGATCAAAAAATACTAAAAATTCAGCCTTGTTAGTTTTATCTTTAACTGCAATCGGCAAATCGACTTCCTCAGACACCATGCCAGCCACCAGGCCAGTCGTGGCCAAGCGGGCGGTAAATATCTCATCGCAAATCACATCTAAGGTGGCTTGTGTTTCACCTTGCACGTTTTCACTATTTAATTTGCCGTAAATACTTTCGCCATCTTTATTTTCAATGGCGCCATTTTCAATCAATGCAGAAATAGCTTGAGAAGTGTCTGCTATGGCGCACAGTAAAGTAGCCAAACTCTCATTGGTAAGCGTATCTTGCAAAAAGTCTTCTAGGCTAATTTGAGCTTTTTTCATATTGCGCTTTTTTGGCTACCCTGTTTTATTGTCTGTTATTTTGTGATTTGTAAATACGCGCGAGGCACGGATATCCGCTTCGGTAATTAGCGATAAATCTGCTGCTGTTGCATGTTTTTTATTTTGAATTGCATCATTAAATAGTCGATTAGCCTGCCGCAAGCGTGCCCTATCCAAAGCATTACGTATCGAGCGTGCATTAGCAAAATGCGGTTGCTGCTTACGCCTTTGAATATACTCTTGCATCGCTTTTGAAGCATTCGTATCTAAGTTGTAATGCATCGCATCACTCATCAATTTTGTAATTTGCAATAGTTCATCTTCATTATAGTCAGGAAAATCAATATGATGCGCAATACGTGATGACAGACCTGGGTTAGATTTAAAAAACGTACCCATGCGGTCTTGATATCCCGCCAAAATAACCACCAAGTCGTCTCTGTGATTTTCCATCGTCTGCAATAAGATTTCGATGGACTCTTGGCCATAGTCGCGCTCGTTTTCTGGCTTATAGAGGTAATACGCCTCATCGATAAACAGTACGCCGCCCATGGCTTTTTTAATCACCTCTTTTGTTTTTGGCGCGGTATGCCCAATATATTGTCCCACCAGATCATCCCGCGTAACACTAATGACATGATTCTGCCGAATGTAACCCAAGCGATGCAACATCTCCGCCATCTTAAGTGCTACCGTGGTTTTTCCAGTACCAGGATTGCCAGTAAAGCACATATGCAAGCTAGGTTTGGCCGCCTCAATACCAAGCTGCAATCTGGCTTTGGTAATGAGCAAATAGGCTGCAATTTCTCGAATGCGCTGCTTCACGGGCACTAAACCGACTAAATTTTTATCAAGCGCATCCAACACCTCATTAATATGAGACTCTTCCAACAGCGCCTGGATGTCGATTTTGTCAGTCATACTTTGGTAGCGCTCGAATCAATAAGGCTCAAACTAATATCTTTCCCCTTCGGGTTTATCAGTTGCGTAAGAATGAATCGTATAGCGTATATTACGCCCATCGGTTTCTTGACGCACTAAGCCAAAGCCAGGCTCATTTTTGGGGCGATTCACGATATACGACATAGTCGGACTTTCCACACCACGCACAGAGCTAAAAGCCATCACGCGAATGTAGTGATTAGGGAAAGTTTTACGGCAGTTATTCACCTCCATCAAAATCCCTGCTGGGTCTTTTAGATCGAACATCGGTGCGCCAAACATTTCCCAATAGGTGTTGCGTGGGTGCGGGTCGTCAGTGTATTCAACTGATAGCGCCCAGCCTCGGCTAAGCGCGTATTTAATTTGTGCTGTAATTTGTGTGTCAGTCAAAGGCGGCAAAAACGAAAACTGCCCTTGTGTGACAATTCCATTCGGGTTGGTCATCATAATTATTTCTCCTAACTAAAAACTAGTAGTAGCGGTTGGCACAAAATCTGCCGTATCGGTAGATTCGTAGTTGAAGGTGATATCCTTCCATGTATCAATCGCAGCTCTCAGTGGGCCACACCATTTCGCAGCGTCTTGTAAAATCTGCGGCCCTTCGTTCCAAATATCTCGGCCTTCATTGCGCGCCATCACCATGGTTTCTAGTGCCACGCGATTAGCTACTGCGCCAGCTTGTATGCCTTGCGGGTGACCAATAGTCCCGCCGCCAAATTGCAACACCACGTCGTCACCAAGATAAGTAAGCAGTTGGTGCATTTGCCCTGCGTGAATACCGCCAGAGGCCACTGGCATACATTTATTCAACGAAGCCCAGTCTTGTTCAAAGAACAGGCCTTTTTCAAGCTGTTGTGGCGTATGGTCATCTAGCAAAGTATCGTAAAATCCACGAATCATCATCGGATCTCCTTCTAATTTACCCACCACGGTACCCGCATGAATATGATCCACGCCTGCCATGCGCATCCATTTACAGATGACACGGAAGTTCATGCCATGATTTTTCTGACGTGAATAAGTTGAGTTGCCAGCGCGATGCAAATGCAGAATCATGTCGTTCTGTCTTGCCCACAGCGCCATGGATTGAATGGCCGTGTAACCAATGACTAGGTCAATCATGATGATGACGCTACCTAATTGCTTGGCAAACTCTGCGCGCTTGTACATTTCTTCCATCGTCCCAGCGGTCACGTTCAGGTAATGGCCTTTGACCTCACCCGTTGCGGCTGAGGCTTTATTCACCGCATCCATGCAATATAAGAAACGATCACGCCAATGCATGAAAGATTGCGAGTTAATGTTCTCGTCATCTTTCATAAAATCCAAGCCACCTTTGAGGCCTTCATACACCACGCGGCCATAGTTGCGGCCAGAAAGACCTAGTTTTGGCTTAGTGGTCGCGCCCAATAATGGCCTGCCAAATTTGTCCAGCCTTTCTCTTTCTACAATCACACCTGTCGCTGGGCCTTGGAACGTTTTAAGATAAGCCACTGGAATGCGCATATCTTCTAGGCGCAGCGCTTTCACCGCTTTCATACCAAACACGTTACCAATAATAGATGCTGTTAAATTAGCGATTGAGCCACCCTCAAACAAGTCGAGCTCATAGGCGATATAGGCAAAATATTGGGCTTCAATTTTGGTGCCCTCACCTGTATTGGGTACTTGCTCAACTCGGTAAGCCTTGGCACGGTACATTTCACACGCAGTCAGCCGATCGGTCCACACCACTGTCCAAGTGGCAGTGGAAGACTCCCCTGCTACAGCCGCTGCAATTTCTTCTGGATCACTGCCTGCATGCGGTGTAATGCGAAACATGGCCAACAAATCAGTATCTTTCACTTGATAATCGGGCTGCCAATAGCCCATTTTCTTGTAAGGCAATACACCTGCTTTGTAGCGATCAGCGCCTTCTTTCATGGTTTCATTATTACTGAGTTGATTTGCCATATGATTACCTCTCGGTCTGAATTAAATATACGACCCCACTTTAAAAGTGTTTAATGTTAAGGTAAAGTAATTATTATTTTATGGTTGGATAAGTTTTACTTAATTATTGGAGCTCTATGCGTAACCTCACACTACGTCAAATTAAAATTTTCTTAAGTGCAACCAAACATATGAGCTTTACCCGCGCCGCAGAAGAATTACACATCTCTGCCCCAGCAATATCCATGCAAATTAAAGAAATGGAAGATGATATGGGGGTGGCTTTATTTGTACGAGAGAACAAAAAAATTGCCCTCACCACGGCTGGAGAGTATTTTTTAGTTTACGCACGGCGCGTTTCTAGCACGCTCATTGAAGCAAGTAATATGATGGAGCGGCTACGCGGCACAGAGATAAAAGCGCTTAAAATTGGATTGGTAAGTACAGCCAAATACTTTTTACCACAAATGTTAGTGGAGTTTAAAAAAGACTACCCTAACCTACAGATTAAAATCGAAGTCAGGAATCGCCAGCAGCTGATTGAGTTGCTGCGCGATGGCGAGTTAGATATTGCGATTATGGGTCAACCACCCAAAGAGATGGATACACGCATAGAAGCTTTTGCTAGCCATCCGCACGGGTTTGTTGCCAGCTCTCAAAATTCGCTTGCAGAAAAAATTAACGTTTTACCTGAAGCACTCAATAACTTCGAAATCATTTCCAGAGAGCCAGGCTCAGGCACGCGCGCACTGATGGAAAAGTTTTTTGCCGAACATCGCATCTCACCTATTATTAGCATGGAAATGTCGAGTAATGAAACCATTAAGCAAGCCATTATTGCAGGATTAGGCATCTCGTTTCTGTCGTTGCATACCATCGGCAATGAACTCGCCAATAAGCAACTCACCATTTTGGACGTGCAGGATACGCCGATTATTCGCACTTGGCATGTGGTGGCATTGGCTAAGCGCAACGCCTCGCAAGCAGCAGAAGCATTTAGATATTTTATGCTAGAAAAAGGGGCGGAAATATTAGCCAAATCCTTCCCTAGCATGTAAATCATTCACCCACTAATTTTTTTGATAATTTAGTGCATTTGCACTTTTTTTGTGCACGCCATAGTTTGATGCACAAATAAAGCACCCTAGCCAAACGTAATATTTACTCAATAAAATCAATCATATAATTTAATAAACACACATGGCACGGCATTTGCTAGCGCTTAGTCATGTTAAAAGTGATGATTATTGATAATGACATCAAACGTAGCAAACCGTTGAAGCAATCACTAATTGATAATGGGTTTGAGGTAGTGGCTCATGTTGAAAATACGGTAAATTTAGAAGCGAAGTGTTGTGAGGTAAAGCCAGATATTGTCATTATCGATACAGAGTCGCCTTCTCGCGACACTTTAGAGAATATTTGCGTGATGACCATGAATGATTCGCGTCCAGTGGTGATGTTTACGCATGATGGTGATAAAGAGAAAATTAAAATTGCTACACAGGCTGGTGTAAGTGCTTATGTAGTGGGCGATATTCCTAGTGAAAGGCTAATACCAGTGATAGATGCGGCAATAGCGAGGTTTGAAGAGTTTAAAAGTTTACGTTCTGAACTCAACATGGCAAATCTTAAGTTGGATGAGCGTAAAGTGATTGAGCGCGCAAAAGGCTTGATGATGCGACAACGCCAAATTGATGAAGAAGAAGCGTACAGTTTATTGCGCAATATGGCGATGAAAAAAAATATGCGATTAGCAGATTTATCGCACCAACTAATTGAAGCAGCAAAAATGTTAATTGTTTAAATGCGTTAAGTAGTAAGCTTGCCGCCCAACGATGGGCAAGCAAGTTGTAATTACCGTGCCAAAGCTGGCATAAATTTTTGTAATAAAAGACAAAGGTGTCTTAGTAACGAGGTTAATCCCTCGTTGTTAAGGCGCTTTTTTTATGTGTAAAAACTTTGAGTAAAAGGAAACAATATGCGAGATCAAGATAAAACCGATATTACAGCTGTTAACACAATCGATACTTCCAGCACTGTCGATGCTAGCCGTCGTCAGTTTTTCAGACAAAGCATTGCAGGTGCTTTTGGTGCCGCAGCTGCCTTAAACATCATGCCAACAGGGATTAAAAATATGGCTCATGCAGCAGGTTCAGATGCACCAGAAATCACGGAAGTTAAAATCGGCTTTATCCCGCTGACTGATTGCGCGCCAATTGTAGTGGCTGCCCAAATGGGATTTGATAAAAAGTATGGCATTAAAATTACCCCGTCTAAAGAAGCCTCTTGGGCGGGCGTGCGCGACAAGCTTATCAATGGTGAGCTGCAAGGCGCGCATGTGTTGTACGGCATGATGTATGGCTCTCAGCTTGGTATCGGCGGTCAGCAAAAAGACATGGCGGTGCTCATGGCGCTTAACAACAATGGCCAAGGCATTACGCTTTCTAATCAACTTAAAGACAAAGGCGTAAAAGATGGTCGTAGTTTAAAACGTTTAATCAGTAACGAAAATCGTGATTACACGTTTGCACAAACCTTCCCTACTGGCACCCATGCCATGTGGCTGAATTATTGGCTTGCAGCTAATGATATTGACCCAATTAAAGACGTTAAAAACATTGTGGTGCCGCCACCGCAAATGGTGGCCAATATGCGTATTGGCAATATGGATGGCTACTGTGTAGGGGAGCCTTGGAATGCGCGCGCTATCAATGATAACGTTGGATTCAGTGTTGCCACTTCACAAGATATTTGGGTTGACCACCCAGAAAAAGTACTGGGCACTACCGCTGAATTTGTTGCCAAAAATCCAAACACAGCACGCGCCATGGTTGCCGCAGTGTTAGAAGCATGTCGTTATATTGATGCAACTGAAAATCGTGCCAAAGTTGCTAAATTAATTTCTGGAAAATCTTATGTAAATGCGCCAGAGGATGTCATTGGTGGCCGGTTTGTAGGCAATTACGACAACGGCATTGGTAAGAAATGGAAAGATCCGAATTTCATGAAATTCTACAATGATGGCGAAGTGAATTTTCCCTATCTGTCAGATGGCATGTGGTTCTTAACACAGCATAAACGTTGGGGCTTGTTGAAATCCGATCCAGATTATTTGGCAGTAGCTACTAAAGTGAATCAAATTAAATTGTATAGCGAAGCTGCCGCCATGGCTGGTGTGCCAGTCCCTAAAAACAACATGCGTAGCAGCAAGTTAATCGATGGCGTGGTATGGGATGGCAAGAACCCAGCTGCCTACGCGGCAGGATTCAAAATTAAAGCTTAAGCCTAATGTGAAGACGGGGTTAACAAGCTGTTAACCGTTTTACGTCGATACATTTTTTAGATAATACGGAAAGGAAACATCATGAATACGATGCGCTTAAGCAAGAGCTTAATAGACACGTTGCCGCGTAAGAAAGTGGTAGCGAATGCTACAACTGCGGCTGCCGAAAATGTTCACAAAGAACCTAGCGCCACCTCTACAGAAGCAGAGCTTGTAGAAACAGAAGTCAAGGCAAAAGTTGCTGACAAACCTTTACCCAAACCTACTGAGCCTAAATCAAAATTAGTGGTCAATATTGAGCAGTTATTAAAGTCCGTGTTGCCTGCAATATTTGGTTTACTGCTTTTTGTGGGTATCTGGACGTTGATTTCGCACCAATCTCCTAACTTGCCAGGCCCAATGAAAACTTGGGATGCAGCTGTTACATTGTTTAGTGATCCATTCTATGACAACGGTCCTAATGATAAAGGCATCGGTTGGAATATTCTCGCCTCGCTTCAACGTGTTTCATTAGGGTTTGGCATGGCGGCACTGGTTGGCATTCCTTTGGGATTCATCATCGGTCGTTTTGAATTCGCCAATAAAATGTGTGCTCCCATTATTAGCCTACTGCGTCCTGTATCGCCTTTGGCTTGGTTACCAATCGGATTATTGGTTTTTAAAGCCGCCAACCCTGCTGCAATCTGGGTGATATTTATCTCAGCAGTTTGGCCGATGATTATCAACACAGCCGTTGGTGTTAGCAAAGTACCGCAAGACTATATGAACGTGGCCAAAGTGTTGAATTTAAGTGAGTGGAAGATCGTCACTAAAATCTTATTCCCGTTCGTACTGCCGTACATGATGACAGGTGTGCGTCTATCTATTGGCGTGGCCTGGCTGGTGATTGTAGCGGCAGAAATGCTGACAGGCGGTGTGGGTATTGGTTTCTGGGTATGGGACGAATGGAACAACCTTAACGTAGAACACATCATTATTGCCATTTTCATCGTCGGCATTGTCGGCTTGCTACTAGAGCTCATGTTGACGCAAATCGCAAAACGTTTCAGCTACGAATAAATCGTCAATTAAGGGGATTGTTATGTCTATCATTGAAAAATCAAATGCTGAAAAATCAGGCAAAGCCAATACAGAAAAGTATGTGCAGCTTGAAAATGTTGAAATGACCTTCAGCACGAAAAAGGGCGATTTTAATGCGCTCAAAGACGTTAATTTAAGCATTAAGCAGGGTGAGTTTATCTCCATTATTGGGCATTCTGGATGTGGAAAATCAACTGTGCTTAATTTAATAGCCGGCTTGCTGGTACCGAGTAGTGGCTTTTTATTCTGTGCTGGCCGCGAAATTGCAACGCCAGGGCCTGAACGTGCAGTGGTATTTCAAAATCACTCATTATTGCCATGGCTCACTTGTTTTGAAAATGTCCACTTAGCCGTAGAACGTGTCTTTGGTGGCGAAACAAAAGCGCAACAAGTAGCACGCACTTATGCCGCGCTTGAATTAGTTGGGCTAAGTCATGCAGTAGAAAAGCGTCCAAATGAAATATCTGGCGGTATGAAACAGCGCGTGGGTATCGCTAGAGCGCTCGCGATGGAACCCAAAGTGCTATTGCTAGACGAGCCGTTTGGTGCGCTGGACGCTTTAACCCGCGCAGGTTTGCAGGATGAGCTGATGCGTATTATGCAAAAATCTGGCGCAACTGGCGTCATGGTCACGCACGATGTAGATGAAGCCGTGCTGCTGTCTGACCGGATTGTGATGATGACCAACGGCCCGAGTGCCAGCATAGGTGAGATTCTCACGGTCGACTTACCCTACCCGCGCAAACGCCTTGAGCTAGCAGAAAACGCTGAATACAACCATCTGCGTTCCGAAGTATTGAAATTCCTATACGAACGCCATGCTAAAAAAGCTGCTTAACATTTTTTTAAATTTAGAAAGAACCTCATGAAAAACGCTAACCATAAATTAAAATTAATCACTGCCTTAATCGCATTATCTGCGGCGGCTCCTATCACCCATGCTGAAGAAGCGAATGATGTTGTAGAAGATTACACATTGTTAAATTCGATTAAACAAGGCAAATCGCTAAGTAGCGTACGGGCGCGTTATGAAATGGTTGACCAAGATGGCTTTCAATCAGCGGCAGCCAATGCACCAAAATTGGACGATGCTTATGCCTTTACCACACGCACACTGATCGGTTGGCAAACCGCACCGTTTAAAAACTTCAGTTTTGGTGCGCAAATTACCGATGTACATGAATTCAACGACGACTTTAATGACCGCCGTGATAACTTGCCAGAGCACAATAATGGTACAGCCAGTTCAAATGCATTTAAAAGCCAATTTCCAAACATTGTAGATCCAGGCTTTACTGACATCAATCAGCTATTTGTAGAATGGACGGGGATTAAAAATACCAAACTGAAATTAGGTCGCCAAATTGTTAACTTAGACAATGTACGTTTTATTGGCGACATTGCTTTCCGCCAGAATACGCAAGTATTTGACGGTATTTCTGTAGTGAATAAAAGTATCCCGAATACTGAAATTTTTGCCTCACAATTTAGTAAAGTACGGCAAGTAAATACCAAATCGCGGGATGGTAATATCAGTTTGCTCAACGCAAAATATCGTTGGGCACCAACCGAATCACTAGCGGGCTACGCGTATTTGGTTGATGTGGATAACTTAAGTCAAAACAATGGCAATCCTGCTGCAGTTGGCACTGCAGCACAAGGAGGCAATGGCTTGGGTGCTAGCGATGATTTAGTAAAAACAGCCACCACCGATGCCAGCAGCAAAACCTTTGGCTTGCGTTTAGATGGCGTGCACATTTTTAACCCAACCTGGAAAGGCTTGTATACAGCCGAATACGCCAAGCAAGACGATTACCGTGGCGGCAGCCCATTGATTGATGCGCACTACTTTAAAATTGGTGGCGGTGTAGGCTACGACGCATGGTCGCTGCGGATTGATCACGAAAAACTTTCTAGCAACGATGGTCAATATGGATTTCAAACACCATTAGGCACGAATCACCTATTTCAAGGCTGGTCAGATCACTTCTTAGCCACGCCACGCCAAGGCATAGAAGATACCTTTATTACGCTTGCAGGTAGCATCGAAAAAGCCAAGTTACATGCTGAATATCACGTGCTTAAATCGGATGAAGAATTTCAATCGATTGGCAAACTGGGCGATAAATACGGTACAGAGTTTGATGCCAGCGTCATGTATCCATTTACTGATGCAGTATGGGGCAAGGTTGAGTATGCCAAATTTAATGAAAGCGATGTATACGGCGGTCTGCGTAACGCAGCACGCAAAGGTGACAAGGAGATCATTTGGGTAACAGCTCAGTTTAGTTTTTAGCCCCTAACTACTAAAGCATTAAAACACCTGCTCTGTAAGCCAATATCCATCAGGCTTACAGGGCACTAATTTTTTATCGTGATTAATGTGCGTTATTGTTTAAACAATATATTCAAGCAATGCACCGTTTTAGGTCACAGGCACGGCACGCCTGCCTTTTTTGGTGCAAATTGTTTAGGCTGTTGATACACAAATAGCATAAGACTTTATTTATATTGATTATTTTATATTGGCACACATATTGCAAAAGTAATACGAAATATTCTTAAGTTTGGATCGACAACAATGCAAAAAATGAAGTTAGTAGTGGTTGGTAATGGCATGGCCGGCATGCGTGTGGTAGAAGAATTACTGAAAATCGCGCCAGATATTTACGACATTACCGTATTTGGTGATGAGCCCTACCCTAATTACAACCGTATTATGCTGTCACCGGTGTTGGCAAACGAGCAAACCATTAACGATATTATCTTGAATACGCGCGAGTGGTATGCCGAGAATAATATTACGCTGTATACCAGTGCACGCATCAACAAGATTGACCGTAAGAATCGTGTGGTTTATGCGGAAGATGGCGCCAGTGCGGAATACGACAGGCTTTTATTAGCCACTGGCTCTAAGCCGTTTATGTTGCCGATTGAAGGCGCTAATTTAGAGGGCGTGATTGGTTATCGTGATATTAAAGACACCAATGACATGATAGACGCCGCAAAGAAACATAAGCATGCGGTGGTAATTGGTGGTGGCCTACTTGGGCTTGAAGCCGCCAATGGCTTAAAAATTCAAGGCATGGAAGTCACGGTAATTCACCGTAACGAGTGGTTGCTAGAAAAGCAACTAGACAAAACTGCAGGGAAAATGCTGCAAAAAAACCTAGAAGCCAAAGGCTTGAATTTTCAGTTAAAACAGAATACTAAAGAACTTACAGGTGACGGTGCTGATGGAAAATCAGGTCGCGTCAACACTATCCACTTTACTGACGGCTCTAGCTTGCCTGCTGATTTAGTGGTGATGGCGGTTGGCATTCGTCCAAATTTTAGTTTAGCTGAATCGGCAGGTATTTACTGCAATAAAGGTATTGTGGTGAATGACACCATGCAAACCTACGACCCGCGCGTGTATGCAGTGGGCGAATGCGTTGCACACCGCGGCATCTCTTATGGCCTGGTTGCACCCTTGTTCGAAATGGCCAAAGTATGTGCCACCCATTTGGCCAATTTTGGTATTGGTCAATATAAAGGTTCAGTCACTTCTACCAAATTAAAAGTGACTGGTGTTGATTTATTCAGTGCAGGCGACTTTGGCAACATTGATGATGGTCGCGAAGAAATTGTTTTGCACGATGCAGTGGGCGGGGTTTACAAAAAACTCGTCATCAAAGATGACAAAATCATCGGTAGCGTGCTTTATGGAGATACCGCCGATGGCGCTTGGTATTTCAAAATGCTGCGTGATGGTAAACCCATCCACGAAATTCGCGATAGCCTGATGTTCGGCCAAGACTCACTTGGCAACACTGGCCATCAAGGCCAAGACAAAGCAGCGGCCATGACCAACGAAATGGAAGTATGCGGCTGTAATGGCGTGTGCAAAGGCACTATTGTGAAAGCCATTCAAGACCAAGGCTTATTTACCATTGACGATGTTAAAAAACAAACCAAAGCTGGCTCCAGTTGTGGCAGTTGCGTTGGCTTAGTTGAGCAAATTTTAGCCTCAACACTAGGCGGCGGCTATGCGCCACCCTCTAGTAGCAAAGCTGTTTGCGGTTGTTCCGATAAAAACCATGAAGAAGTACGGGCAGAAATTCGCACACACAAATATTTAAATATTCCCGATGCCATGAAAGGTATGGGCTGGCGCACGCCAAATGGTTGCGCCACTTGCAGGCCTGCATTGAATTATTACTTGCTCTCCACTTGGCCGCATGAGGCGGTGGATGATCCGCAATCTCGCTTTATTAATGAGCGGGTGCACGCCAACATTCAAAAGGATGGTACCTATTCAGTGATTCCGCGCATGTATGGCGGCGTGACGAGTTCTGACCAACTACGTAAAATTGCTGACGTGGCCGACAAGTACGCCGTACCGATGGTAAAAGTCACCGGTGGGCAACGGATTGACTTGTTAGGCGTGAAGAAAGAAGACTTGGTCGACATGTGGAAAGACCTCGACATGCCATCCGGCTATGCCTATGCCAAAGGTATTCGTACGGTTAAAACCTGTGTAGGTTCGGAATTCTGTCGCTTCGGTACACAAAACTCTACCCAAATGGGCATTGATATTGAAAAAGCATTTGATCATATGTGGGCGCCCCATAAAGTGAAATTCGCTGTCTCGGGCTGCCCTAGAAACTGCGCCGAATCTGGCATTAAGGATGTGGGCATTATTGGTGTAGATTCTGGATGGGAAATTTATGTCGGCGGTAACGGTGGCATTAAAACTGAAGTTGCGCAGTTTCTGTGTAAAGTCAAAACCTCAGATGAGGTACTGGAGTATTCAGGTGCGTTTATCCAAATATACCGCGAAGAAGCAAGGTATTTGGACAGAACCGTACATTGGATAGAACGCGTGGGCTTGGAATATGTAAAACAACGCATATTAGAGGATGCTGAAGGCCGCAAAGCCGCTTATGAACGTTTACTCTATGCACTACAAGGCGCGGTAAACCCTTGGGCCGAGCGTGTAGAAAAACGCGAGCAGCACAAAGAGTTTGAAACGATTATCGTCTAATCTCACATCAAATTACCACATTAAATTACTACTTTAAGTTTATAGAGCATCAATTTAGGAAAGTTTATGAAATCTAGTTTTTGGAAAGCTGGCCACACCCCAACCTTACTGTCCTCTTTTTTATACTTCGATTTAAGCTTCATGGTGTGGGTGCTATTAGGCCCACTAGCGGTACAAATTGCCACTGATTTAAACCTAACGCCTGCGCAAAAAGGCTTGATGGTTGCCACTCCTGTGCTGGCGGGTGCACTATTGCGTATTGTAATGGGCGTACTGGTTGACCAAATCAAGCCGAAAAATGCAGGCACCATCGGTCAAATTATTGTAATTACCAGCCTGCTCATCGCTTGGCTGCATGGCCTACAAACCTTTCAGCACACATTGATGCTGGGTATTGGATTAGGGTTTGCAGGTGCAGCATTCGCTGTTGCATTGCCTTTAGCCAGTCGCTGGTATCCGCCAGAACACCAAGGCACCGCTTTGGGTATTGCTGGCGCAGGTAATTCAGGCACCGTATTTGCTGCTTTATTTGCGCCTAGTTTGGCGGTTGCTTATGGTTGGAATAATGTATTTGGTCTAGCGCTAATTCCACTGGGAATTGCATTGGCGGTATATATGATATTTGCTAAGGATAGTCCAGACACCCCGCCTGCTAAATCTTTAAGCCAATATTTAGCTATTTTGAAAGATAAAGACGCTTGGTGGTTTATGTTTTTTTACAGTGTGACTTTTGGTGGATTTGTGGGTCTGGCTTCAAGCCTCACCATCTACTTTAACGATTTATATAGCCTAGGCCCTGTGGTCGCGGGTTATTGTACGGCGGCATGTGTATTTGCAGGCTCATTAGTGCGCCCTATTGGTGGCATGATTGCCGATCGTATTGGCGGCATTCGCACGCTACTTGCCATGTATGCAATTGCAGCTATATTATTGGTAGTGATGAGCTTTGGTCAACCAACTTACCAATTAGCACTGGCTATTATTGTGCCAGTCATGGCCGTATTAGGTATGGGCAATGGCGCAGTATTCCAATTAGTGCCGCAACGCTTTCGTAAAGAAATCGGCGTAATGACTGGTTTAGTGGGCATGGCCGGTGGCGTGGGTGGTTTCTACTTGGCAGCAAGTTTGGGTTACATCAAACAAGCGACGGGTAACTACCAAATTGGTATCTTGATTTTTGCAGGTCTATCACTACTGGCTATGATTGGCTTAAGTGGCGTAAAAACACGCTGGAGAACAACCTGGGGTAGCGCGACAGCAACATCTGCAAAAGTGTAAACTAGCAACATGTCGCTTAAGTTTGTATGTCTTTAGAATTTGAAATTGGCCAATCCAGCCAAACTGGTCCTCGCGCACGTAACGAAGACTATGTAGGCGTTGTCACGCCTAGCAATGAGCAGCTCCGTATTAAAGGTGCACTGATTGCTGTGGCTGACGGCGTAAGCGGCAATGCCGGTGGCGGCGAAGCCTCAGAGATGACGGTACGCACAATTACTGCCGACTACTACGCGACTCCAGACACTTGGGAACCTCCTACCGCACTTGAAAAAGTAATTATCGCGGCGAATCGCTGGCTAATTTCACAAGCAAGTGCCAATCGTGATTTGGCGGGTATGGCCACAACACTGTCACTGGTTGTTTTACGTGGTCAGCGCTATTATTTAGCACATGTAGGTGACACACGTATATATTTGTTGCGCGATGGTGTGCTTAAGCAACTTACCACCGACCATGTCTGGGATAGGCCTGATATGCGTCATGTGTTAAAACGCGCAGTCGGGCTGGATGCACACTTAGCCATCGATTTTGCTGAAGGTGCACTGCAAGCAGGTGATGTGTTTACGTTGCTTAGTGATGGTGTATGGGAAACCTTAGGAGATAAGGCGATACATGAAAGCTTATTAAAGTTTAATAGTACGCAAATGGTAGCAGACCACTTAACCAAAACTGCGCTAGACAAACAAAGTGCAGATAATTCTACTGCAGTCGTCATTAAAATTAACGCACTTGGCGCAGACACACTGTCTGAGCGCATTGCTGGAGGAAAACATCTAGCCTTGCCAGCAAAACTTAGCAACGGTGAATTGATTGATGATTTTGAAGTGGTTGAATTACTACATGAATCGCGTGCGAGTTTATTGTATAAAGTTCGCAAAACGGATACTAAACAGCTTTTTGTACTTAAAACTTTACAACCTTTGTTAGCCAATGACGTAGAAAGTATTAACGGCTTGCTTAACGAGGAGTGGCTTGGTAAGCGCGTAGTTTCACAATTTATTCCGCAAGTGTTACCACTGTCAATGGAGAAGCGTAGCAAGCTTTACTTTGTAATGAGTTGGTTTGAGGGTGCAACTTTGCAGCAACGCCTGAACAGTGGTCATTATTTTACCGCAGCTGGTACAGCAAAGATTGCCATTGATATGCTGCGCGGCATCGGTGCGTTACATCGGCTTAGCATTATTCATCGAGACATTAAACCTGCCAATATTCATCAGGCCAACGACCAACGCTTACGTATTTTAGATTTAGGTGTGGCGCTGAGTACCAGCAGCGAAACTTTAGCTGTGACACAAAATCCCGGTACGCCCAGTTTTATGGCGCCAGAACTGTTTGAAGGTAACAGCGCCAACGCTCAGACCGATATTTACGCAGCGGGCGTGACACTTTATCATTTGCTAACGCGCAAATACCCGTATGGCGAAATTGAACCGTTTCAGCACCCAAAGTTTGGAGAGCCCACGCCACTGACGCGATATCGCCCCGACATCCCATACTGGCTAGAAAATATCGTGCTTAAGGCGGTTGCGCGTGAGCCAAAAGCAAGATTTGAAACCGCAGAGGAAATGCTGCATGCGCTAGAAGTGGGGGAACTCAAGCCCATTCTAGCACCCGCACGCACCCCCTTAATTGCACGTGCAAGACTGGTAAAATGGCAGTGGATAGCCATTTTTTCTTTTGTTATAAATGTATTATTGATTTATTTATTGTTAGTTTCATAAGGTTGAATATATGAGTAATTGGGTTAAAGTTGCGCCGTTTGATGAGATTCCTAAATTAGGTGCCCGCGTGGTACGCACCAAAGATAGCGAACAAAAAGAGTTTGATATTGGCGTATTTCGTACGGAAGATGATCGCATTTTCGCGATCAATAACACGTGTCCGCACAAGGGCGGGCCTTTATCACAAGGCATTGTCTATGGTGACAAAGTCGCTTGCCCAATGCATTCTTGGAAAATAAGTTTGGTGGATGGTAAAGCGGAAGAACCCGACGTAGGTGAGACTGCCTGCTTTAATACCAAAATTGAAGATGGTTTTGTTTATTTGGAATTAAAAGCTTAAGCTATTTTATGGTTGTAAATTTAATAGAAAGCAAATTCACAAAATCCACCTGCTGCTACTGTGGTGTTGGCTGCGGCGTGATTATTGAATCCAAGGAAGAATCAGGGCTCGACAAAATTATTCATGTAAAAGGTGACCCTGACCACCCTGCCAATTTTGGTAGGCTTTGTACTAAGGGCTCAACTTTACATTTAAGCGTAAAGCCAGACAACCGTGCGCTTTACCCTGAAATGCGTTTAACGCGCGAAGCACCGCGCAAGCGTGTTTCGTGGGATGTATCGCTTGACTATTTAACAGAGAAGTTTGCGCAAACCATTGAAAAATATGGCCCAGATTCAGTCGCATTTTATATTTCAGGGCAACTGCTCACCGAAGATTATTATGTGTTTAACAAGCTTGCCAAAGGCTTGATTGGCACTAACAATGTTGATACAAACTCAAGGCTATGCATGTCTTCTGCGGTGGCTGGCTACAAGGCCACGCTGGGTGCAGATGCACCGCCAGCCTGTTACGAAGATATTGACTACACTGATTGCTTATTTATTGCAGGTAGCAACACAGCATTTGCGCATCCGATTATCTTCCGTCGCATCGAAGATGCCAAAGCTAAAAATCCGAATCTGAAAATTATCGTGGTTGATCCACGTAAAACCGACACCGCACAAACAGCAGACCTACATTTAGCCATTTTGCCTGGCACCGATGTCGCCTTATTTAATGGCATGTTGCATGTGATGCTATGGGAAGGCTTGCTAGATATGGCTTACATCAATGCACATACCAATGGCTTTGATGTGTTAAAAGATACTGTGCGCGAATACACCCCCAAAATGGTGGCCGATATTTGCGGCATCAAGGAAAGTGACATCATCACTGCTGCCAAATGGTTTGGTAAAGGGCCCAGCCTGTCTATGTATTGCATGGGCTTAAATCAAAGTATCCACGGTACCGAAAAAAATGCTGCGCTGATTAATTTACACCTTGCGACTGGGCAGATTGGCAAGCTTGGCGCAGGTCCATTTTCACTTACTGGACAGCCCAACGCGATGGGTGGTCGCGAGGTTGGCGGCATGGCAAATTTACTCTCTGCACATCGAGATTTAGCGAACGCCGAACATCGTGCAGAAATCGCCAAGCTTTGGGGGGTAGACGATGTGCCTGAAACCCCAGGCAAAACCGCAGTAGAAATGTTTGACGCTGTAAAAAATGGGGAGATTAAAGCGATTTGGATTGCTTGTACCAATCCGGCGCACTCAATGCCAGATTTGAATGGCGTGTTGGAATCGTTAAACAATGCGGAGTTGGTTGTGGTGCAAGATGCATATAACAATACCGATACTTGCGCTTATGCCGATGTACTTTTACCCGCCAGCACTTGGGGTGAAAAAGAAGGCACCGTGACTAATTCTGAGCGACGCATTACACGGGTTAATCCTGCTATCACAACTCCTGCAGAGGCGCGCCACGATTGGGCGATTATGGTGGATTTTGCGCAACGTTTAGAAAAGCGTCTATCAAAAAAACATACGAACCTATTTCCCTTTAAAACGACAGAAGATATTTTTAATGAACACCGCGAAACAACGCGTGGCAGGGACTTGGATATTACTGGTTTAAGCTATGCGCTACTCAACGAAAAAGGCCCACAACAATGGCCTTTTAAAGAAGGTGAATCGACAGGCTTAGCACGCTTATATGCCGATGGCGTATTTCAAAAAACAGATGGCAAAGCGCAATTTATTAATACAGTATACAAAGGCACTGCAGACAAAACTGACGCACGCCACCCGCTACATTTACTCACTGGGCGTTTACGCGATCAATGGCATGGCATGAGCCGTACCGGCAATGTAGCGCAGCTATTCAATCATGCAGAAGAGCCAGCAATACAAATGAGCAGCGATGACATGATGCGTCGTAACATTAAAAATGGCGACATTGTAAAAGTCCAAAATAAGCGCGGCAACTTGGTATTACCCGCGCAAATGAGTGATGAAGTAAAGCCCGCGCAAACCTTTATTGCCATGCACTGGGGTAGCCAATTCATGCACGGCTTAGGCGTGAACGCGCTGATGCCGCCCAATTTTGATAAAACCTCTAAACAACCAGAGTTAAAACACACAGCCATTAAGCTTGAAAAACTCGAATTGCCTTGGCGCATGACCATACTGCGCAGCTGTCAGGACTTAACTTTATTAACCAAAGTGCGCGCGCTAATGAAGCAATTTACTTACGCAAGTTGTGGGCTATTTGGGCGTGAAACTGACGCTAACAAAGCGGGTTTGTTGATTCTGCGTGCCGCACATGAAACAGCGCCAGCGCGTGAGTTAATTGAGAAAATTGATGCTATTTTAGGCATGACAGATGATTCACCGTGCCTGAATTATAATGATGCCAAGCGTGACATTAGTAAGCGTATTTTAGTAGAAAACCATGACGGCAAAGCTGAGGTAACAGGGGTGCGCCTGATGGGTGAAACGCTGGCGACAGATTGGCTAAAAGAAGTCATGACCACGGGCCAGTTTGGCGATGAAGCCCATTACAAAGCATTCAGCCGCTGGGCGTTAGCACCAATATCTGCACCGCCTTCAGGTCAAGTTGGGCGTGGGAAAATTGTGTGTAACTGTTTGGACATTTCGCAAAACGAAATTGTAGAAAACATACAATTGGGTGCCGATTTAATTACCCTGCAAAACAAACTTAAATGTGGCACAGAGTGTGGGTCGTGCATGCCTGAGCTAAAACGTTTAGTGCAAACGCACGGTAAATTCTAAAGGTCAAACGCGCGATAAATATTAAAAAGCACATACGTATTTAAAAGTAAGCACCTGATATAAACAAAAAATGATGTTTATTCATCCTCTGCTTGAATATCTCCATCGTTAGCTTGTTTTTTAAGTACGCGATACATAATAAAACCACCAACGAGCAACAACAAAAATGGCCCAAACCATAGTATCGCTGTGACATTATTCACAGGCGGACGGTAACGCACAAAATCACCATAGCGCGCGACTAAATAGTCGACAATCTCTTGATCGCTTTTACCAGCGCGCATTTGGGTACGAATTTCTTTACGCAAATCTTCGGCCAAAGGTGCATCAGAATCTGCCAGCGTAGAGTTTTGGCAAACCAAGCAACGTAACTCTTGTGACATCGCTTTTAAGCGCGCCTCTAACGCAGGATCATCACTGATTGGCTTGGCTTCGCCTGCATATGCAGTAGCAAAAAACTGCATAAAAAGAAAAATTAGAATCATCAGTTTTTTCATTTTAATGACACCTTAAACGTCCAGCTCTTTAAGTAGCGGCACCACTTTTGTCAGCAAAATTTCTGGTGTAAGCGGACCAATATGTTTATAACGAATAATGCCAGCCTTATCAATTAAATAAGTTTCCGGCACACCATAGACGCCGTAATCAATGCCTATCTTGCCATCGGTATCGGTAATGACTTTGTTGTAAGGGTTACCCATGGCAATCAATACCTGTTGCGCATCAGCATCTACATCTTTATAAGCCAAACCATGCATTACAATGCGCTTGGTTTGTGCCATGTCCATCAGTAGCGGGTGTTCATCTCGACAGGCCGCACACCAAGACGCCCACACGTTCAGTAGCCAGACTTGGCCTTTCATATCTGCACTGTTAAATTGTTTGCCTGCCTCACCTAATATCGGCGCGGTAAATGCAGGCGCTGGCTTACCTACCAATGGCGACGGCACTTCACGCGGATTTAAAAATAAGCCTTTGGTCAAAAAACCAACTGCCACTAAAAATAAAATGAGTGGGATTAAAAACTTTAGTGTTCTATTCATGGTGAGATTTAAAAAACTTCTTCGGCTTTACTGGTTAGGTTTTTATTCGCGATACGATAGCGCTTATCCAGCAACGCCAATAAACCACCTAACGCCATAATAATGCAGCCAGCCCATATCCATTGCACAAAGGGTTTAATGTAAATACGCACACTCCATGCACCTTTTTCTAGCGGCTCGCCAAGCGATACATATAAATCTTTAAATACACCAGGCTCAATGTCCGCCTCGGTCATGGTGGCACCTTGCACAGGATAAAAGCGTTTTTCTGGGTACAGTAGGGCAATTTGCTTGTCATCTTCTGTCACAACAAACTTACCTTGTGATGAAATATAGTTAGGGCCTTGTACTTTCTGCGCGCCTTTAAAAATAAAGGACAAATCACCTATTTTTGCAATATCGTTCACTTCCATGCGCAAATCTTGCTCGCTCTCATAGCCTTTAACTAAAGTCACACCCAAAACAAACACACCTACGCCTAAATGTGCCAATAACATGCCGTAAAAAGCCAACGGAATAGTTTTTAAATTTTCAACCAAACTCACATTAGCCAGTTGTTTGGTTTTAATTCTATTTTGCAGCAAAATTAAAGTGGTACTTACGATCCAAGCCCCCATAAATACACCTACAGCGGCCATCAATGAGATTTTTCCCAAAACTGATGGCACCAGTAAAGCAGATACAATACTTATCACGGCAGCAAGTTTTAAGCGTGTTCCTATCTCCGGAATGCTGGCTTTTTTCCACTTTGCCAGTGGCCCCAAGCCCATTAAAAATAAACCCGGTGCCATAATCGCGACAAATACCGCATCGAAATAAGGGGGCCCAACTGATATTTTGCCGCCACCCAGTGCGTCAATCAATAATGGATACATGGTGCCAAGCAGCACCGAGCCAGCAGCTACCGCCAGCACTACGTTATTAGCCAGTAAGAAAGATTCGCGCGACACTACGTCGAACTTTTCTCCCAAGCCCACATTGGGTGCACGCAAGGCAAATAGCAATAAAGCGCCACCAATCACAATTACTAAATATAGCAAAATGAATAAACCGCGACTTGGGTCGGTGGCAAACGCATGCACCGATGTCAGCACGCCCGAGCGCACTAAAAATGTACCCAGTAAGCTTAATGAAAACGCACAGATAGACAGTAATACGGTCCACACTTTAAACGCACCACGCTTCTCAGTAACCGCGAGTGAGTGTATCAATGCCGTGCCCACTAACCACGGCATAAACGATGCATTTTCGACCGCATCCCAAAACCACCAACCGCCCCAACCTAGCTCGTAGTAGGCCCACTTGCTGCCAAAAGCAATACCCAAGGTTAAGAACATCCACGCCACTGTTGTCCATGGCCGCGTCCAGCGTGCCCAAGCGTTATCTAGGCGACCATCTAACAATGCCGCAATGGCAAATGCAAATGCAACGGAGAAGCCAACATACCCCATATACAGCACGGGCGGATGAAACACCATACCAGGGTCTTGTAGTAGTGGATTTAAATCACGGCCATCTAGGGCGGCAGGGATAAGTCTATCGAATGGGTTAGATGTGAATAAAATAAACGCTAAAAAGCCAACACTGACTAAGCCCATTACAGCAATTAGCCTGATTCTAAAAGTGTCGGGTAAATTATTTGCAAACAGGGTGACCGCAATGGTCCATATTGACAAAATAGCCACCCATAACAACATGGAGCCTTCATGTCCGCCCCATACTGCGGCTAGGCGATACATGGTAGGTAATTGCGAGTTGGAAGTGGAAGCCACATACAGCACTGAGAAGTCGTTGGCATAAAACGAATACATTAAAACAACAAATGACACCAAAATAAGTAATGATTGGGCTCTGGCTGTTGGTACAGCTAAATTCATCAATGTGGTTTTGTTTCTCCATGCACCCACTAAAGGTAACGTCCCTTGAATGATGGCAAAAATGAATGCGAGGATAAGCGAAAGCTCGCCAATTGCAGGAATCATTTCGCACCTTCCATAGCATTGCTCACAGTCGCATCTTTTGCTTTTTGAGTCTTGGCAGATTCTAATGCAGCAGCAGCTTCTGGTGGCATGTAGTTTTCATCGTGTTTGGCTAATACTTGGTCAGCCACAAACAGGCCGTCTTTATTTAGGCTACCCTCAGCCACCACGCCTTTACCTTCTTTAAATAAATCGGGCAAGATACCTTTATATTGCACTTGCATGGTTCTTGCTGTGTCAGTCACTTTAAACTCCACGCGCAGCCCATCTGGCAAGCGCTTTAAGCTGCCTTCCTCTACCATACCACCAATTCTAAAATTGCCTGTTTTTGGCGCCTCGCCGCTGGCCACCTGCGTAGGTGTAAAAAAGAAGACCAAATTGCTTTTGAATGATTTGGTAAACAGCACCACGGCAACCACCAACAGTAACAAGCCTACTGCGATTAACCCGAATCTTTTGTGACGTGCTTTCATACTTTAAATATACCTTGTTAAAAAATGCTTAAATTAAATTGACGCAATTTGTTTACGGCGTTTGTTGAGCAACCATACTTCAATCGCCATTGCCAAGAATGTCATACCGAAAGATCCCCACACATAAAAGGCATAACCGCCCATGGCTAAAAACTCACTGACGCTGTTCCAATGCATATCGCTATTCCTGTATTAAATTAAAGCTCTGTAGTTACTTAAAAAATTTTTGCTAAAACTACGCTTGCCTAAATTGCATCAATTTATTTTCGCGTTCTGTAATCTCACTGCGCACCCGCATTAAAATCACCGCGATACTGTATAACCAAAAGCCAATTGCCATTACCAGCATGCCTTGCAACATAATAGCCGCCATGGCAGGAGCCTTGGTTAGACTGACTGATGAGCCTTGATGCAAGGTGTTCCACCATTTAACTGAGAAGTAAATAATAGGCACGTTAATCGCTCCAACAATAGCCAATACTGCACTGGCTTTATCGGCACGGTTTTTGTCATCAATCGCCGATTGCAATGAAAAATACCCAATATACAAAAATAATAAAATTAATTCTGAAGTCAGGCGAGCATCCCACACCCACCATGCCCCCCACATGGGTTTACCCCAAAGTGAACCAGTCACCAACGCTAAAAAAGTAAACATCGCACCCGTAGGCGCGGTGGCGCTGGCCATCATGTACGACAGTTTAGCGTTAAACACCAAACCCATGCCCGCGTATAGCGCCATGAGTAGATATAAAAACATAGAAAACCAAGCCACCGGTACGTGCACAAAAATGATGCGGTATCCTTCACCTTGCTGAAAATCGGTTGGCGCTACCAATAAGCCAAGATACAAGCCGTAGGCAATTAAAACGGCCGCGCCTGCCGCGCACCAAGGAATAATTTTTCCCGCCAGTGGATAGAACGTTTTGGGCGATGCATATTTAAACCAGTTAATGCTCATGTCTAAATTCCATTTTTGCTTCCGCTTTTAATACTTAAATTTGCAAATAACTTACTCTAACGCAATCTTGAGCGCCACGGATGACGCCAACGGTGCAAATACTAAAGACAACGCTAACACCCCGCCCAACAGCGAGACTGCACCATTGGGACTCATGCCAACTGATACTGCATTGACTGCGCCTGCACCAAACACTAATACTGGGATATACAAAGGCAACACCAATATAGCAATCAGCACGCCTGTGCCGCGTATGCCTAGCGTGAGCGCCGCGCCTATACTGCCAATTAAACTTAAAGCCATTGTCCCCATTAGCAACGACAACGCTAACACCTGCAATTGCTCACCAGTTAAATTAAACTGCAGACCGATTAAAGGCGCTACCAGCACTAACGGCAAACCAGAAAGCAACCAATGCGCGAATACCTTCATCAGCACAATTAATACCGTTGGTTGATTCGACAGCAGTAACTGCTCTAAAGTGCCATCTGCATGGTCACTAGCAAATATGCGGGGTAGCGACAACATGCAAGACAGCAACGCGGTGACCCAAAGCACGCTGGGTGCCATCGCACTGAGCAATTTAGGGTCAGATCCAGAGCCTAGTGGAAACAAACTAGCGGCTATAATAAAAAAGAAAAACACCGCAGTGACATCCGATTGGCGACGCAATGCGACCTTAATATCTCGCGCTAAGATGTGATATAGCACTGAAAGTGTACCGATTTGTTTGCTGGCTGAAATGTGCACATTAGCCATTAAGCATCCAGCTTCAACTGCATAAAATGCGGCACATTTAAACTAAAATCTTGGTGCGAAGTCATCACCACTATACCGCCAGCCTTGGCAAAGTTTTCGATTTTCTGTTTCACCAAGTCGGTCGCAACCGCATCCAGCGCCGTAAATGGCTCGTCCAAAATCCACAATGGTAAATCTTGTAACCACAAACGCGCTAGCACGACACGTCGCTTTTGGCCTTGCGATAACATGCGTGTTGGCAAATGCAAGGCTTTGGCTAATCCTAGCGCTTCTAAAACTGATAACACTTGAGGCTTATCAACTGCTAATCCCAATTGTGCTAACGAAAACTGCAAGTTCTCGAGTGCGGTTAAGTCTTCTTTAATGCCTGGCAAATGGCCAATGTACAATATATTTTTACTGTACTCCTCTGCCATTCCTTTAATATTGTCCCCACACCAATCGACATCACCAGCATAAGGGTGTGTCAGCCCGCAAAGCATGCGTAATAAGGTGGTTTTACCTGCACCATTTTCGCCTTGTAAATACAACACATCGCCATTTTTAAGAGAAAAATTGAGCTGCTTAAACAACATGCGTTCACCACGCACTACCGCTAAATTGGTGACCACTAAAGAATGATTATTGGCTGGTGAAATCATTTGGATACTACTAATTAATAGTAAAAAAGCGAAAGTTAGACATTGCGGCATTATGCCACACTAGGCATTATTTACGCTGCTTTAACGCATGCCTGGCAACTTGCCACCCATCATACTGCCCATGCCACGCATCATTTTAGCCATGCCGCCCTTGCTAAACATCTTCATCATTTTTTGCGTTTCTTCAAACTGTTTTAGCAAGCGATTCACTTCTTGCACCTGTACGCCACTACCATCGGCAATACGCTTTTTACGGGTAGCTTTGATAAGTTCAGGTTTTCGACGCTCCAGTGGCGTCATGCTATTGATAATACCTTCAATGCGACGCAGCGATTTATCTGCATCTTCATTATTCACCTTGGCAGCCATGTTGGCCATTTGGGCTGGCATTTTATCCATCAGCGCACCCATGCCGCCCATTTTGCGCATTTGGCTCATCTGACTCTTAAAATCTTCCAAATCAAATTTGCTGCCGCTTTTAATCTTGTCAGCAACTTTTTTCGCCTCGGCCATATCGACATTTTTATGCGCTTGTTCAATTAAGCCCAATACGTCGCCCATGCCCAATATACGGCCCGCCATGCGGTCTGGGTAAAACGGCTCTAGGCCATCTACTTTCTCGCTAACACCAATAAACTTAATCGGCTGGCCTGTCACATGGCGCACACTTAATGCCGCACCACCACGCGCATCGCCATCTAGTTTGGTCAATACAACACCCGTCAAAGGCAGGGTATCGCCAAACGCCTTGGCGGTATTTACTGCATCTTGGCCTTGCATGGCATCTACCACGAATAAGGTTTCGATGGGTTTTAGGTAATCATGCAGCACTCTGATTTCTGCCATCATCGCCTCATCAATGCCCAAGCGACCGGCGGTGTCAAAAATCAACACATCGTAATAATTTTTCTTGGCGAAATCGATGGCCTGCGAGGCAATATCCACGGGCTTCTGCGAGGCATTACTATCAAAGCAATCAATATCCAATTGCTTGGCTAAGGTTTGTAGCTGGGTAATCGCTGCTGGGCGATAGACATCGGCGCTGGCCAGCAAGACTTTTTTCTTTTGCTCTTTGAGTAATTTGGCTAATTTAGCCGATGTCGTGGTTTTGCCAGAGCCCTGCAAACCCGCCATCAAAATAATAGCCGGCGGTTGCGTGGCTAAGTTCAAACCCACATTGGCTTTACCCATGAGCGCGGTCAGCTCGTCATTCACTACCTCAATCACCGCTTGACCCGGGGTCAAGCTTTGCAAAACCTCTTTACCCTGTGCGCGCTCTTTTACCTTAGCGATAAAGTCTTTTACCACAGGCAACGCGACGTCCGCTTCTAGTAGCGCCATGCGTACTTCGCGCATCGCGTCGCTAATATTGTCTTCTGTGAGTCGCGCTTGTCCGCGTAAATTTTTGATGACGCCTTGTAAGCGGCCGGTTAAATTTTCTAGCATGTCGTATTACCTCTTGGAATTGTATAATTTTACATGAAGCTATTAAGTTTGACGCGGTTTTGCGCCATAATCACGTTATGCAAACATTTATTCCGTATTTAGTTGTCGCGTTCATTTACTTTGCGGTTGCTGCTGATTTTTGGCGTGGCAACAAAACTAGTGCTAACAACAATGCAATCGCATTTAAATTGCACTCCGCTATGTTGGTGCTGGGACTGGTGGTGCACGGCTGGCTACTTTATGTAGAGTTATTTTCGCAAGGCTTTAATTTAGGCTTTTACCACGCACTCTCTGCCATCTTGTGGCTGACCGTGCTGATTTATTGGCTGGCCGATTTAGAGCATCAACTACACAGCTTACAAGCGTTTGTGCTACCGCCCGCGGCGGTTTGCGCATTGTTACCGGCATTTTTTGATAGCAGCTATATTTTGCCAGTAAACGCCTCTGGCCTATTTGTTGCGCACATTGGTATAGCCTTGCTGGCTTATAGTTTAATCACTTTTGCTGCCCTGCACGCGCTACTCATGTACTTTGCAGAGGCCAGTTTGCACAACAAACCCAGCCCATTAAAGTCACTCGATTTTCCGCCTTTGATGGTAATGGAAAGCTTATTATTTAAAGTGATTGGCTTAGGCTTTATTTTACTCACCGTCACCCTGCTTAGCGGCATGCTATTCAGCGAGCAGATATTTAACCAACCCCTGCAATTTAACCACAAGACGATATTTTCTATCGCCAGCTGGCTGATTTATGGCGGGCTATTATTTGGTAGATTTAAATTTGGCTGGCGTGGTAAAAAAGCCATTCGCTGGACCTTAATTGGCTTTGTATTATTGTTGCTGGCTTACGTGGGCAGCAAGTTTATATTGCAAGTCATTCTCAACAAATAGCTAGTAATTTGCTGGATTGTATTTACTCGCGACTGCACTTGTGTGTTGCATAAATGCGCTTAGGGTTTTTCTCTGTAGCACTGACGTATGCACTTGTAATGTGCCGTCTTGTGTCAATTTTTTAAAATCGCGCGCGCCTAATTTACCCGCAGCACCGACTAAAGTTGCCCACTCCTTATGTGCAATAGCCGCCACATCGCCTTTGATATTTTTGGCGCTCTCCATAAACTTAACGCCCACTTTTGCATCGCCAAGCGCATCTATCATCCAGCGTAACGCAATATCAGATAAGCCCGCCTCTTTGTAACCGCCACCGACATCGGCATGCGCGCCAGCAAACAATGCTTGCTGAATACCCTCCCGCTTATCCCATAAAGTTGGCGTAAACAGCAAACGCATTTCATCCAGCGCCACCGCATGAAAGCCGTGTTTTACTTTGGGATTGAGTGCATTATCGGCAAAGGCAAAGCCATCCCTAATCTCAGCGCGGTTATCGTCAAACTCAAAATCCGGAATACCCAGCGCACCCACGGTATCCCATACCGCAACCGCTTCTACACTGATATTTTTAATGAAGTCATCTTCATCAATACTATTTTGCAAAAAATAATTTTTTAGGCTGGTAAATGCGGTGAGCATGTTCTGTAACCGGCTTTTGTAGGATTTCTGCTTAATGCCTTCACGGTAGCTAAACCAAGCACGTATCGCCATATCGTAGGACTGTTCTTCACCTTGGTTAAATTTTCTAGCTAACAACCCCTTATTGGTGATTAAGCCAGCAAGCGCTCTGGCCGTATAGGCGCCACGGCTAAAACCGATAATAAAAATTTTGTCGCCTTCAACATAATTTCTAGAAATAAATGTGTAGCCGCGTGCAATGCGCTCGATTAAACCAAAACCAAACGCACCACCCAACATTTGCCGCAGCTTATAGTTGGAATCGCCTACCCCATTGATATATTTAGAAATCTGGAGAACACTCTCATCAACAATTAAGCTTTTTTCATACTCAGTGACACGGCCAGTAAGTTCGGAGTGGTGAATTTTAGAGACATGCTTACCAGCAAGATAGGTAAACAATTTGAAGACATTGGAGGGCGCGTCAGAATCATCCAGCTCATCGCCAGGCCTGTTCCAAGTACCATCTGCGCAAAAAATAATATTTTTAGCCATGACTTCTCCCTGTCAATCAAACAGATAGGTTACTGTTTTATACAAGAAGTATAGCGCGAGAAAACTAAAAACTAAATGGACTGCACTTTCAGGGTCGTAAGCTGATTTCTGGCCAATGATGTAGTTTAGCGTGTGCAGTTAAAATGTCGTCCGCATCGACAGCAACGGGATTGGTCACTAACTGCATCAGCGGTAAATCATTATGCGAGTCTGAATAAAAATAACTCGTTTCAAAATCCTTTAGATTTTTGCCGCGCTCAGCCAACCATTGATTCAAGCGCGTCACTTTACCTTCCTGGAAGCTAGGCACGCCACTTACGCCACCTGTATATTCGCCATTCACCATTTCAGGATCGCTACCAATCAGGTGTTCAATACCGTAAGCAGTTGCAATCGGCTTCGTTACAAAGCTGTTAGTGGCCGTAATCACCACGCACAAATCCCCGGCAGACTTGTGTTGGTTTACTAATTTTTGTGCTTTATCAGTCATCATCGGGCGAATGACTTTTTGCATATACTTCAAATGCAATTCATCCAAAAATGACTTCTTGTGCTGGCTAAGTGGCTGCAGTTGAAACTTCAAAAACTCGGCAATATCCAAACTACCATTTTTGTAATCTTGGTAAAACTGCTCATTTCTATCGTGATGCGTCTTAGCATCTAGCAAGCCCTCGCTGATTAGAAATAAGCTCCAGTTGTAATCGCTATCGCCCGCAAGCAAAGTGTTATCAAGGTCAAATAAAGCTAAATTCAAAATTTACTCCGTTATTTCTTAAGTCTAAACATTGAAAATACAGCAATGAGAACAAGGCGGCTGACGTAGGCAGTACGAATTGTACGACAAGGAAAGCCAACACAGTTATCATGCTTTATTTTCATTGTTTGCAGTTAATACTAAAAATACGCCCACTAAAATCACCGCCAGCGCCACATACTCCAGCATACCAACTTGCTCGCCGGCCAGCCAAATGCCTACCGCAAACGCCACGATTGGGTTTACAAACGTATTACTGCTGGCTACCAACGGACGTACAGTTTTAAGCAAATATTGATAAGCGCTATAAGCCACTAGCGAACCCAACACGATTAAAAATAACATGGCACCCCAAGATTTTACGCTGATTTTAGTTGGCCAAGTTTCGCCTGCAAACAGGCTCCAGCCCAACAACACCAAACCACCCACTAGCATTTGACATGCTGCACCCATTAAGCCTTTTGGCATGGCCAAGTGCTTACTCCAGACAGAGCCAAATGACCAACTAGCAGCAGCAAGTAGCAACAATAATGCACTAGTGACATCACCTTGCAAGCTGCCTTGCGTGTTTAATAACACAATGCCGACAAAGCCAATGGCGATACCCAGCCATTCGCGAACAGTGATTTTATGTCCCCAAATGGAAGAAAAAATCGCCATCCAAATCGGTGCCGTGGCAATAGATAGTGCCGCCACGCTAGAGGATACCGTCAGCTGCACAAAGCACACCGTGCCATTGCCCATGGCTGGCAGCAAAAACCCTACAATGCTCGCCCCGCGCCATTCTTGTAGGGTTGGGTTTGACGTTCCCATTGCGCGTAATACGGCATACATCAACACACCTGCAATGATAAAACGTAAGCCGCCCATTAAAAACGGCGGAAAACTTTCAACACCAAATTTAATGGCGAGGTAAGTTGAGCCCCAAATGAAGTAAGTGCAAAACAGCGCAAGCGCTACTAACATGGTTTGATTTTTTGTGTTCAAAATGAATGCTTATAGTCGCTTTTTCATTCAAAAAAATAATACGAACGAAAAACAATGCCCTGCAAGCCTTATGGATATTGGGCTGCAGAGCATCGAATATGAAGTTACAGCTGCGGATTCATTTTCTCATCTTTTGAATAGAGTTTGTTTAAACCATTCAAGTAGGCTTTCGCGGAAGCGACCACAATATCGGTATCGGCACCTTGGCCATTCACAATACGTCCGCCTTTCGCCAAACGCACCGTCACTTCACCTTGCGCATCGGTGCCACTGGTGATGTTATTGACCGAATATAATTGCAATTCTGCGCCGCTAGTCACCATGCTTTCAATGGCTTTAAAGGTGGCATCTACGGGGCCACCGCCATCGGCTTCGGCACGTTTTTCTATGCCGTTATCTGACAAAGTAAGCACCGCATGCGGGATTTCGCCTGTTTGTGACGCCACTTGCAAGTAGACTAATTTGTAGTTTTCGCTGGCTTCATGCACAAATTCGCCACTGACCAAGGCGTGCAAATCTTCGTCAAAAATTTCTGACTTTTTATCC
>JAABQZ010000109.1 GCA_011391175.1 Methylophilaceae bacterium
GCGTGCGGGTTATGTGCCACGTCCACAATCACTGGCGGCTTTGATTGCAACTGCTGAAAACGCCCTATCAAATGCACCGCCCTAAGAGCCTTATGGATATTGGCTCCCAGAGTCTCGGTTAGCATAATGCCAATAATCGAGTTGAGTTCATCCACATCACCCATGGCTTGCACACGCAAGCTATCCTTTGCCACGCGTGTACCATCGCCCAAGCCAGTGCTGCCTTTGTCGCCAGTGCGGGTATATATCTTACTTAGTCTGTTTGCCATGCTTTAAGTCAATTAAATTTACTTTATAATTCATGCATTATAAATCATTCAACCCCGTTTCGATGCCCGCAAATTTTAACAATGATCCAATCGGCATTTTCGATTCTGGCGTAGGTGGCATTAGTGTGCTTAAGCATATTCACGCGCTGCTGCCGCATGAAGACTTAATTTACCTTGCTGATAGCAAATATGCGCCTTATGGCAACAAAACAGCGCAAGAAATTACCCAGCGTTGCTTGATTTTGTGTGACGATTTACTGCAAAAAAATGTAAAAGCCATTGTGGTGGCCTGCAATACTGCTACTGCCGCAGCGATTGATACTTTACGTGATACGTTTGACATTCCGATTATTGGTATGGAGCCAGCGGTTAAGCCGGCGGCAGAAGCCAGTAAAAACGGGGTGATTGGCGTGCTGGCGACAGTGGGTACATTAAAGAGCGCGCAGTTTGCTGCGCTGCTGGAAAGTTATGGACGCAACGTCAAAGTGGTCACTCAAGGCTGTGTCGGCTTGGTGGAATGTATTGAGCGTGGCGAGCTGCATACGCCAGAAACAAAAGCCTTAATCCGCCAATACACCGCGCCCTTATTGGCCGAAGGTGCCGATACCATGGTGCTGGGTTGTACGCATTATCCGTTTGTAAAAGAGGTCATTCAGGATATTGTAGGTGAAGAAATCACGCTGATTGATACTGGCGCGGCAGTGGCGAAGCAGTTAAAACGCCAGTTAGAAGAAAATGGCCTATTATCCACTAGTAAAGAAATAGCAGATGTTCGTTTTTGGACGAACAGTGAGGCGGAGAATGCTAGGCAAGTGATTGAAAAGCTATGGGGAAAACAGGTGGACGTGCATCGGCTGTAGATTTAGGCTATTAGATGTCTAGCGTAGCAGCTAGTATTGTTTAGTCGCTAACAATAAAACCCAGTCACCATCCCCATCGTTATTTTTACCTGAGGGAGAAAACTCAAATTTGCCCTTATTCATATAAGGATTATTCAAAATGGTTTTTTGATTGCCGTTTGAAGGATCTATCCAACTTGCATAAACCTCAGATGAAAATCTCTGCATATTGATGACGATTGGATTTTCATTCAGCAAGTAATACAGTGCGAGCGTACCGTCAGGTGAAGCCGCCGAGGCTACAGCTGATTTCGATGGCATCACTAAATTTAGCAAACTACCAAGCCTACTTTTTGGTTGGCTAATGCCATGCAGGGTATGCCAAGGTAGATCGAGTAAAAATCGCTTTGCAGCCGCCAGTTGGCTAGAGCCTGGAAGCTGCATAGCCTCATTCCAAGGCAGACTACCCCAATTGTTCCCGCCAGGAGATTTGCCAAAAGGTTTATCAACTTGATTCACTTGCCACACGCCGTTAGCCCCGTAAGTATGGCCAGCACAGCCACTATTTAATAAGTGCGCCCAAAAAGCTTGTCTAGTATCTCGAGTGGTGACTGTGGGCGAGATGCTAAGCGCTTCGTAGCGTGCTTCTGCGCTAATTACTGGCATGATAGGCTTGGAGTTCCAGCCATCGCTGGCCTTTGCAGCGTGCAGCTCGGTGGGGTTGCTATGTCCAGTTTGCTGCATTTCAAAATCTAATAAATTTGGGTCATCCACAGATTCGCGCGCGCTTTGATGAGGGTGCGTGGTGATTAAGCGTTGAAACCCGTCTATTTGCCTGATATAGCGGATAACTTTAGTCCATTCATGTTTTAACGATAATTTTTCGTTTTCTTTGTCTACTGACAAATACCATGGCATGGTTTGCTCGCCTGAAGCTGCCCATACCACTGGCAGTGCCCCCCAACGCGCGATGATATAACGCCAATGCTGCTTCATCTTTTTAGTACCTAGCCAAGGCAGATGGAACCCCCAGCTGCCAAGTATGCACGGTACGATACCTTGTTCTACCAAGTACATGATGCGCCTGTCCGCAGCATCAAAAAAATCTGGATTGATGCATGTGTAATCTTGCCGCCATGGAAAGCCTGCTTCATTTGCGCCACGTTCGTCAAACGCTGGCATATCTGGGTAAAGCCCAGCAACAATCTGCACGACATTAAAATCTTTGTTTTTGCGGTTATCGGTCAGCTTTTTAAATTGTTCTGGCCACACCAGTCTTTTAGTGAGCCCCATCCACCAAGTATCGCCAAGCCAAAAAAAAGGCGTTCCATCCGCGTGTGAAAAATGTCGATAGTCTTCTGCGACGCGCAGTGCGCCATGGCGTAAAAGGGGATTATTTCCAGAGTAAACTAAGATGTCTATCTCACCATTGATTTGATGCAAGTTGTTATTGGTTGTGTCACTACACTCAGTTACAAAGCGATGCAGGCCTAGAACCGCAGATGAGTAGCGGAAACACCAAGTATTGTTACCAGCCCAAAATGCGGGGATTCGAACAGTGTTGCCGGCAGGTTCAGTAAAAAACGCATCGAGTTCAATTTCATTAAATGGGTCGGCATAGCGCTTGGATGAGCTAAGCGTGATTTCTATAAACTCGTTCGCGTTTGTACTTTTGATGATAGGCATTAGGTTTAATGTGAATGCGTAGAAAAATTATTTGAACACAAACTACATGATTTAACAAAGCATTATGTCAATTGGCAGATTCAGTATTACAACGATTAAGCAATTCCTGTGACAACACCTTTAAAGCGCGCGCCTCAAGTTTGAGTAAGTTTTGTGCTAGTGCAGGATTATCTACAGGCAAACAAGAGGCGCCACCCAAATCACTTAACACGACTTTTTGTGACTTGAGTTTGTCAGAGCGCCATAAAATATTATGTGCATATAAATCCCCATGCATTAAACCCTGCTGATGTAAGTGCATGACTGCATTTGTAACACCTTGCATAATATGTTGCACTTCTTCAGAGCTTAGTTTTAAGTCTTCCGCATACACATCGCGCGT
>JAABQZ010000110.1 GCA_011391175.1 Methylophilaceae bacterium
GCCAGAAATGACGGTATGTAAAGATGTATTATGATATGGTGTGAGGTAAAAAAAAGCCGCTAATCCAGTAGATTAGCGGCTTTAAGAGGCATTACGATCTGTTGTGATACCTCGTATTGGTGGTGAAAGAGGGACTTGAACCCTCGACCCCAGGATTATGAATCCTGTGCTCTAACCAGCTGAGCTACATCACCAGTAACTCTATATACATTGTTTCAAGCAAGCCCGCAATTTTAGTGGTTTAAGCGTTTGTTGTCAAAGTAAAAACTGGTTATAAGTTTAAGATTATGAACTTCTACTTTAGTTATTAAGCAATTTTACAATATCGATAGCTTTTGAGCTTGGCTTGTAAGATATTACTTACATGCAATTAAGAGTTACACCTCTCAAGCAATGAGTAGTTATTGAATACTATTTGTATATAGTTCAACGGAACTGAAGTACTAGACAGTTTTAAGTCTTAATCATATATGAAGGGGTTTTAAAATGAATATTAGTAAACTATCAATCGCAACCTTAGCGCTTTTAATGACTATTGGATTAGCGGCTTGCGAAAAAGGCCCAGCAGAAACAGCTGGTGAAAAAATCGATAATGCCGTAGAAAATGCAGGTGATAAAATTGAAGATGCAACCGACAATGCTGGCGATAAGCTTGAAGAAGCTGGTGACAAAATTGAAGATAAAACAGATTAATTTTAATTCGCAACTTTAGATTACTTTACTAAATTTCTTAGGTAATTTACTAATTGAGGGCTCAAAAAAAGCTACATTAATCCAAATCTATGGGTGCTTGACCCTCAGATGGCGCAAATACAAATAAGGCTTAGATGCATATCTAAGCCTTATTTGTATTTGTTGGCTTTATTCACGATGTAATCCAAACCGCTTGCTGGTACGTTGAACGAGTCAGTATTTAACTCAAGATACATAGGTGGTATTATGTACACACTTTGTGCGGCTTAATCAGCTTAACAAAGCTAGGGATATAATAAAAAATAAAAAAATGAAAATTGCGTTTCTAGAAGACAACACTGCATTTGCAGAAAATATTGTGGTTATGCTCAACGCTGTTGGGCATGAGGTGGTGCACTTTATATCTGGCCGAGACTGTTTAAAAGCTATTTCTAGCAGCCATTTTGATGTGTGCATTCTGGATTGGGAGGTGCCTGATATGTCGGGTACTGAAGTGTTGGCCAGTCTAAAACTAAAAGGCAATTATCCCCCCACTATTTTTTTAACAGGCAGAGATGCCGAAGAAGATATCGCTCAGGTGATTGAATCTGGTGCTGATGATTACATCGTTAAACCACCTAGTCCTAATGTACTAATCGCAAGAATCAACGCGCTTTACCGCCGTTCTAATCCGAATAAAAACTCAACATCTAGCATCAGTTATGGCCTTTTATCGGTAGATTTTTCAAAAAGAAAATTTGAGATAGATGGCGTAACAGTAAAACTTACAGAAAAGGAAACTGAGTTGGCGCTATATTTTTTTAGCCAACTGGGTGTTCTACTGTCTCGGGCTCACCTCACTAAAGTGGTTTGGGGCACTACATCAGATATTGATACACGTACCATTGACGTGCATGTGAGTCATTTGCGCAATAAGCTGAAATTGCTGCCAGAGTATGGTTGGCGCTTAATTTCTGTTTACCATCATGGGTATCGATTGGAAAAGCTTGAGTAATCGAATAAGAATAGGCTACTAAACTCGATGCGCACCTCTATCTATTATTTCCTGCTATTTGTAGTGGCTCTGATAAGCAATTCGCAACTGTTTGCAGCTGAAACATTCAAACCTGGCCAGCCAGAGTGGCGCTATAGCGTGCGCCCAGGTGATAATTTGATTCACATTTCTCGCCAACATTTAATTAATCCAGATGATTGGCGCATACTACAAAGGCTCAATCAAATTGAGAATCCTTTCCGCATACCGCCTGGGACAGTATTGCGCTTACCACTTTATTTAGTAAAACAGGTGCCAGCACCAGCAGAGGTTGTATTATCAAGCGGTAAGGCGGGCATCTTAAAAGCAGATAAAAGTATCATACCAGTGACCATAGGCCAACAACTGGCAGTTGGTGCGGAACTGGTAACAGGTGAAAAAAGTAAGCTCAATATTAAATTTGCTGATGGCTCAGTTGTTAGCATGCAGCCAAATTCAACACTTAAATTGGATTCTTTGAGCATGTATAGTGGTGGTGGCATGGTAGATACCACTCTGCGGTTGCAGCAAGGCAGGCTAGAAACAGAGGCAAACCCAGAACATATCAATGGCAATAAAATGCAAATTATTACGCCAACTGCAGTTGCCGCAGTGCGCGGTACTAAGTTTCGAGTTTCTTCAGCTGATACCTCTGTTACACAAGAAACCTTAGATGGCAAAGTAGCACTAATAGCAGCAGGCGCAGAGGTGCACGTAGATAAAGGATTCGGTACCAAATCAGAAGGTGGCGCACCACCTTTGCCACCGACATTGTTATTGCCTGCACCAGCCACGGAAAAATTGGCTACTCATTTAGAGGATATCCCAGCTACATTTAATATGCCCGTCCAAGCTGGCGCAGTGGCTTGGACGGGTAAGATTTCGGCCGATATTACATTTGATAACATTGCAGCAGAAAGCCTTAGTCAGGGTAGGCAATTAAGTTTTAACGACCTACCTGACGGCAACTATTATTTAAAATTACGTGCAACTGACGATAAGGGCATAGAGGGTTATGATGCTGTGCATGAATTTTTGTTAAACGCACGTCCGTTTGCGCCAAAAGTTAGCATTCCAGCACTAGGTGCAACGGTAAGAGACGCCAGCCCTGAGTTAAGCTGGGTGCAGGTTGAACAAGTAAATGAGTATTTACTAGAGCTTGCAAGAGATGCCGATTTTAAACAGCTACTAGACAGACGCCGTGTAACAAATACGGCGTATAAAGTTGAGAAAAACCTAGAGCCAGGCCAGTATTATTGGCGTCTAGCCAGCATGGAGGGTGCCGATCAAGGACCTTATACCGTGGCAAATAGTTTTACTTA
>JAABQZ010000111.1 GCA_011391175.1 Methylophilaceae bacterium
TGTACCCAATTTTGATTTGCTTCATTCTTTTTCATTGCCATATACTCCCAACGATATTTATCGTATTAGATGAGTACATAAATGCATATTTAATACCACATTTCTAAAAAATTTTTATCTATTTAAATCAATATGTTGCAAAATTTATTTGATATAGAAGTTAAGTTTCGCGTCTATCTATCAACACTTATGTTGCCAAATTGACACATGATTAATGTTCACATGCCCATTTAACACCTGTCAATTACAGATTACAATTGATTTAACCCTTAATTAAGCGCATAAATTGCGGGCAAATTACGCCACCACCCATAAACATCCATTCCACAGCCAAATACGTAACGATTTGGCACAGTAAGACCAACATAATCTGCGCGTAATGGCTTGGCTTTATTTAGCATCTTATCTACCAGAACTGCTACTTTTACACTCTTAGCGCCTCGCTCATAGCAGGCATCTACCACAGTCTTTAGTGTGATGCCCTCATCTAAAATATCATCTAGTATCAATACGTTTTTATGGAGAATATTCTCTTTTGGCATCACTACCCAACTGATCTGACCACCTTCAGTATTGTCATGGTATCTGGTTGCCTGAACATAATCTAATTCAAGCGCAAAAGTTAGTTGAGATAATAATTGACCAGTAAAATAAACCGCGCCGCCCATCACAGATAATATCACTGGTGGGTCACTGGCATCATCGGGGGCAATCGCATAGTCTAAGTTCAGCCGTTCAGCAATTTTTGCAATCGCCAAATCGACAGCTTCTTGGCTATGAATTAACTCTGCATGCCTTAAGTACTCGCTAGGGTTGACTGGTTGAGTCAATGTAAATGACTTCTTTACTTACTGAATGTCGCTAAATATTGGCTAAAGTCTTGGGCAATTTCAGGGTGCTTTAGCGCAAGCTCTACATTCGCCTTCATAAAGCCTAGTTTACTACCACAATCGTAGCGTTTACCTGTAAAGCGGTACGCTAAAACATCCTCAAACCGCATTAAATCTGCAATGCCATCTGTCAACTGAATTTCGCCACCCTTACCTGGTTTTACTTTTTCCAAGCAATCAAAAATCTTTGGTGTCAATATGTAGCGGCCTACCACAGCCAAAGTAGATGGTGCATCGGCTGGTTTTGGTTTTTCTACAATGCTTTTTAGTTTGAGTAAATTTTGTTCTATTTCGAAGGCATCTACAATCCCATAGCTGGCAGTTTCCGCTGGTAACACATCCTCAACACCCAATATTGAGCTTTGTTTACGCGCAAAAATATCGGCCATCTGCTTGGTTGCAGCAGGACTAGCATCAATTAAATCATCGGCCAAAATCACACTAAAGGGGTTGTCACCTACAACCGGCTTAGCACACAGCACCGCATGCCCAAGGCCAAGTGCTTTTGGCTGACGGATAAAAATACAGGACACATGTGAAGGTAAAATTGCTTTCAAGGTTTCCAGCAACTCAGTCTTACCACTAGCTTCTAAACTGGCTTCCAATTCACTCACGTTATCAAAATGGTCTTCAATTGAGCGCTTGTTACGGCCAGTAATAAATATCAACTCTGTAGCGCCCGCCGCTATTGCCTCTTCTGCCGCATACTGAATTAAAGGCTTATCCACAATAGGTAACATTTCTTTAGGGCTGGCTTTGGTAGCAGGTAAAAAGCGTGTGCCTAAACCTGCTACTGGGAATACTGCTTTGGTAATTTTATTCATATATTCAATTATTAATGTAACGTATTTGTTATTGTATTAGTCGTCACTGCAAGCTTTGCAACGGGCAATTCATGGGCACTTTCTACATACTCTTCCACCCAGTTAGCTAATTCTTTTTTAATTGTTACCTCATCGGCCAATTGACTAGATGCTATCCATTTTAATAGATTTTTTACCCAAACTGCATCAGCTACTCTAGCAACCGCTATGCGTAGCTTGGGATGTGGCGTTGGCTTTGTCAATTCATCATCTGCAAGCAATTCTTCGTATAGTTTTTCGCCCGGCCTTAAGCCCGTGTATTTTATCTTAATCTCGTCTTGTTGAAAGCCTGACAGGCGAATCATATCTTTTGCGAGCTCTACAATTTTCACAGGCTCACCCATGTCCAGCACAAAAATTTCGCCTCCCTGACCCATTAAACCTGCCTGCATCACTAGTTGTGCGGCCTCAGGAATCGACATAAAAAATCGAGTAATCTCAGGATGAGTCACTGTGACAGGGCCGCCATGAGCGATTTGCTCACGGAACTTAGGAATCACACTACCACTACTCCCAAGCACATTGCCAAAACGCACAATCACAAAATGCGTATTTGATTTAGCGCCACCTTCTAAACTTTGACAAACCATTTCAGCCAAACGCTTGCTTGCTCCCATCACATTAGTTGGATTCACCGCTTTATCTGTCGAGATTAATACAAACTTCTCAATATTGGCCAGCATTGCAGCGTTTGCCAGCACATGCGTTCCAATCACATTGTTTGATAAAGCTTCCGCCACATTATGCTTTTCCATTAGTGGCACGTGCTTGTAGGCAGCGGCATGAAACACCACTTTGGGCTGATATTGTGAAAGCAAGCGTTCGACTCTTTGTTTGTTTTTAACATCGCCCGTTACAAATACCAACTCAGTTGTGTCGGCATCTTTTAGCAACTCTTGCTCTAGCTGATAAAGTGCATACTCGGAGATATCAAAACATACTAATTTGCTAGGGTTGAACTTTAAAATTTGCCTACATAATTCCGACCCGATTGAACCACCCGCACCACTAACCAGCACTGTGGTGCTTGCTAATAATTGCTGTAACCCTTGATTATCTAATCGAACCGTTTCACGACCGAGCAAATCTTCAACTTCTACTCT
>JAABQZ010000112.1 GCA_011391175.1 Methylophilaceae bacterium
AAAATCATGATGCGGCATTGCTTGCGCGTGCCAAAGCCTTGTTTGCTGAGAATACGTTCCAAATCGAGAGTTTTAGCCATGTGGCATTATAAAGCACAAATAAAAACGCCCACTTTGCGCGGGCGCTTAAATTTAAAGCAACGATTAGTCTTTATTCACAAAGTTGTAAATAATTGCGCCAATCACCGCGCCAATAATCGGCGCTACCCAAAACATCCAAAGCTGATCCAGCGCAATACCGCCTTCTAACAAAGCAGGGCCAGTGCTACGGGCTGGGTTGACTGAGGTGTTGGTGACAGGGATGCTAATCATATGAATCAGCGCCAGCGTAAAGCCAATCGCCAATGGCGCTAAGCCTGCAGGTGCGCGTTTATCGGTAGCGCCCATGATGATAAACAAGAACATGGCCGTCATCACGACTTCTGTCACAAAGCTGGCATATAAGCTATAACCATGCGGAGAGTGTTCACCAAAGCCGTTGCTGGCTAAACCGCCTGCATAGCCATCCATGCCGCTGGCAATACATTTAATCAGTAGTGCCGCCAAAATTGCACCGATGACTTGCGCAATAATATAGTGTGGCAATTCCGAAGCCTTAAAACGTCCGCCTGCGACCAAACCAATGGATACAGCAGGGTTTAAATGGCAGCCCGAAATGTGGCCAATGGCATAGGCCATCGTCACCACTGTTAAACCAAACGCTAAAGAAACACCTAAATAACCTAAGCCCAACTCTGGAATGCCCGCTGCTAATACCGCGCTACCACAACCGCCTAACACCAACCAAAAAGTCCCAATCAGTTCTGCAGCTGCTCTTTTTGTTAAATTCATGCTGTTCTCCCAAAAATATATCGTTGATTATTTGCTATTTTTTTACAACAAGTGAAATTTACGCCTAATATTACAAGCTTACAAGTAGCTTGCGTTAGAATGTGCGTATGAGCACAGACCAATCTTTTAAGCATATTATTTCGCGTGATAATCCTATATTTAAACAGCTGAAAAAGCTGGCGGATAATGCGCGTGAACGCCGTGCCGAAGCCAAAACATTACTGGATGGCGTGCATTTAATTGAGAGTTATTGCGAAGCATTTGGTGAGCCTGAGCTCGTCATTATTCCCGAAGGAAAAAGCTCGCTGGAAGCAACCAATCTGATGCAAAGTTTGGTAGACGTAAATACCATTATGCTACCGACACTGATGTTTGCGGAGTTGACGCCAGTGGCTAGCAGTACGGGTATTTTGGCGTTAGTTAAAACGCCTACGATTGCGTTGCCAGAAAAAATAGAATTCGCGCTGATGTTAGAAGATACTCAAGACCCAGGTAACTTAGGTAGCATGCTGCGCACTGCGCTGGGTGCTGGTGTGCAGGCGGTATATTTAAGCAAAGGTTGCACCGATGCCTGGTCGCCAAAGGCGTTGCGTGGCGGACAGGGCGCGCAATTTCATCTGCCAATTATTGAGGGTGCAGATTTGCTTGAAATCATGCAAAATTTTGCTGGCAATACTTATGCAACTACCATGAACGGCAAATCGCTTTACACCCTAGATTTAAGCAAACCAACAGCATTTATTATTGGTAACGAGGGTGCGGGTTTAAGCGCCAAAATTATCAGTGCCGCTAGCCAGCAAGTGAGCATTCCCATGCATGAAAATTTAGAATCGCTGAACGCAGGCGCAGCCGCCGCTGTGTTTTTATTTGAACGCATGCGGCAAACGACAGTCCTAAATTAACGCAACAAGGATAAACGATGACCCAATTAAGAAATACACGAGAAATAACAATGCCTCTGCAGGCCAATATCCATAAGGCTTGCAGCTATGCCAAAATGAAGCATATCTATAATATACTTGGCTTTACTGTTGTTGAGATGATGGTGGTGGTAGCAATATTAGCTATCTTGGCGATGATCGCGATTCCCTCTGGTATAGAAGGTATTATCAGGGAGCAAGTGGCGGCGGCAATTCCCTTAGCTGAGGCTGCAAAAGAGCCCGCTAGCGCACAGTGGAAAGCTACTAAAACCTTGCCAGCAGATAACAAGGAGGCTGGCTTGCCCGCACCAAATAAAGTGGTGAGTAATTTAATTAGTTCGCTAGTGGTTGATAAAGGTGTGATTCATATGACCTTTGGCAACAAAGCCCGCAGTATGTTGCAAGGCAAAGTTTTATCTATTCGTCCTGCAGTGATTGAAGAATCGCAAGCGGTGCCTGTTGCTTGGGTGTGTGGTAATGCACCAGCACCAGCTAAGATGACTTTATTAGGCGATAACAAAACTAATATCGACCCTAAATTCTTACCTTTTATTTGTAAGTAAGCTAATGCGTTTTTAAATAGAGCGCTAATGTTTTGCTATGCTAGGCTTTATAGCCTCGCTGGAGGCCAATATTTGCGCGGCATCCACAGCATCAAAGCTGTAGTGTTTATTGCAAAAATCGCAATTTACCTCAATTTTACCCAGTTCCGCCAAAATACCTTCCACCTCTTGCTTGCCCAGCAAGCGTAACATATTGCCCACTTTGGTTTTGCTGCAGCTGCATCTGAATTGCGTTGGTTTTGCCTCAAATAGTCGTACGTCTTCTTCGGCAAACAAGCGCGTAAGTAAGGTTTCTGGTGCTAGATTCTGTAGTTCATCGTTGGTCACGGTATCTGCCAATATGTTGACGCGATTCCACGCATCATGGTCTTGATT
>JAABQZ010000113.1 GCA_011391175.1 Methylophilaceae bacterium
CATGCAGACCATCCGACTATCTGCGGACGCTGCGTGAGCAATTTATTTGGCGCGGGTGAAGTGAGAAAATATGCTTAAAAATTGGTATGGCTGGTTCAGTATTAGCGCCGCCATTGTTGCGTTTGACCTTTACACCAAGCATCTTGTGCAACAAGCTTTTGCATATGGTGAGCGTTTAACCGTCACTTCTTTTTTCGAGCTAGTGCGGTTTCATAATGAAGGCGCAGCGTTTAGTTTTTTGGCCGATGCTGGAGGTTGGCAAAAGTGGTTTTTTACAGCAATTTCCGTTGTCGCAGTCGTCCTCATTACTTATTTAATCATTAAGCACACTAAAATTACACATCCCTCGCAAAAACTTTTTTGCTGGGGGCTGGCCTTAGTGTTAGGCGGTGCCATTGGTAATTTGTACGATAGAGTTACTTTGGGTTATGTGGTGGATTTTCTTTACTTCCACGTGAACGATTTTTACTGGCCTGCGTTTAATGTGGCGGATAGTGCGATTTGCGTGGGTGTGGCACTTTTGCTATGGGATAGCTTTAAACGGCCAGCATGACTTTAAAAGAGCTAGCATAAATTTAAAGAGTAACTAATGCCAGATTGGAAAAAACTCATCGAAGGCAAGATTGCGATTGCCAAAAAGGGCGCTGCGCCAGGTAAGCTGGGTGACAATATCCGCGTGCCAGCCGGGCAAAAGCAGGTGAGTAACTTTCCCGTGTTAGATATGGGCATTAAACCTTGGATAGGCACCAGTGAGTGGCGGCTGCGTGTGTATGGCTTGGTAGAAAACGAGTTAGATTTAGATTGGGCAGCTTACAAAGCGCTACCGCAAATTACCGACATTTCCGATTTTCACTGTGTGACACGTTGGAGCCAACTAGATATGGATTGGCAAGGCGTTCGCGCGCGCGATGTGCTGGCGCTGGCAATGCCGTTAAGCAATGCTAAATTTGTCACCATGCACGGCTATGACGGCTACACCACCAACTTGCCGCTAGAAGCTTTGCTAGATGATGATGTGCTAATTGCACATTCTGTTTTAGGCCAGACTTTAACTAAAGACCATGGCGGGCCAGTGCGCATGGTGGTGCCAAAACGCTATGCTTGGAAAGGTGCGAAATGGCTCAAGGCGATTGAACTACATGAGCACGATAGACCTGGGTTTTGGGAAGTACGTGGTTATCATAACGAAGCAGACCCGTTTAAAGAAGAACGTTTTTCTGACGACGAGTAAGTTATGTTACGTTCTTGTGACATTTTAACCATATAAATCTAGTCTTATCGGCTCATAGCTTTAGATATATTTGTCCGTTATTGTGTTGTGAATAGTGGAGAAATTAATGCACCTATCACCTAACACCTTGATTACCCTCTTAATGTTGAATGCTTTGTTATTGCCCAAAACATCAATGGCAGAAGAGGGCAGTGAAATCACACTCAAGCAAACTGCACCTAAAGCAATAGTTGATTGGAGTTCATTAAATATAGAGTCAGGTGGGTCTTTGAACTTGGGAGCCGATGCTTCTATTATCACTTTAAACAGTATTAGCAATAAGGCTGGAAACACTCTAGTCAGTGGAAATGTCGTCCCGTCAAGTGGGGGCTCAATTGTTCTTTCAAATACAAATGGCGCCATCTTGCAAACTGCTGGAACGTTAACTATTGGCAGCAACTTTTCTGCGGTCTTGGATACTAGCCCAGCATTATTGGTTAGTAACGTTCCTGAACCATCAAGTTATTTGATGCTATTGCTTGGTTTGTTTGGGCTAGCCTTTGTAATCAAGGCTAGACAAATCAGTTAAGTCTTTTTAGGCAACAACTTCTTAGCCAACTCATAAACTGCAACGCAAATTGCGCCAACTATTAAGCCAACCAAGCCATCTACCAGCATGCTACCAAGCACACTTGCACCTGGCAAATGCTGAATTTTAGCAACTAAATTTTCGCTGAGATGATGTATAAAAGGCAGGCCATGCCCAATAATACTGCCGCCCACTAAAAACATAGCGGCAGTACCAGCTACACTTAAAAAGCGCATTAATTTTGGCGAAAATGCCAATATACCCGCACCAATTTTGCGTAATAATTGTTTGTAAAAACTTTGACCTTTTTTAAGCATGAGATGTAAGCCAATGTCATCCAGCTTAACGATGCCAGCCACTAGGCCGTAAACGCCAACAGTCATAATAAGTGCAATGGCAGATACCACCGACACTTGTTTGCTAAAAATTTCAGCGGACACTGTGCCAAGTGCAATCACAATAATCTCAGCTGATAAAATAAAATCTGTTCTAATCGCACCTTTGATTTTATCTTTTTCTAACGCCACCATATCAATTTTTGGGTCAGCTACCGCCTGTGCGATGGCTTGGTTATGTGACTCGTCATCTTGCTTGTGAAAAAATTTATGTGCGATTTTTTCAAAACCTTCAAAGCACAAGAATGCCCCACCAAGCATTAATAATGGTGTAATT
>JAABQZ010000114.1 GCA_011391175.1 Methylophilaceae bacterium
GAGTTACCGATTAAATCTTCAATCTCGGTTTTAGTGTTGTCTCGAACGATTTCTTTTTTAGATGGGATTAGCTCATCCGAAAGCGCTTTTTCCAATTCTGGCAAACGACTTTGCGCCAGCAATACATCATCCCCATTAATTTTTGCCAACAAACCTTTTTGCGCAGAAGTTGGGAAAATTTGATTGTTTTCTAAACCCAGCAACTCAGCACTGGTTCTAACTTGCTTAGCGATTTCTTTTTCTATGTCAGCTTCATTTTTCAGCTCATCCCACAAGCCGTCAATTTTATTCAATACCGCCAAACGGCCTTTTTGCTTCCAACGCGTACCGCTGATGTATTGACGCCACACATCAATTTCAGACTTAGTCACGCCGGTATCGGCCGCTAAAATAAACAACACTGCATGCGCGTTTGGTAGCATATTGAGCGTCAACTCTGGCTCGGTACCAATCGCGTTTAAGCCGGGAGTATCTAAAATTACCAAACCCTGCTCCAATAAAGGATGTGGGAAGTTAATCATGGCATAACGCCAGCTTGGAATGTCAATGGTGCCGTCTTTATTCAAGCTCATCGCATCATCGCTACTATTCGGATCAAACAGACCAAATTTTTCAGCTTCTTCGGCAGTTACGCGTTTGGTACTACTCACTTCTTTAAACGCAGCGATCATGCTGTCATTATTGTCCACCTCGAATGTCACTGTGTGCCATTCGTCAGGGTAGCGCTTGTACTCAGTAGTTGTTGCATCAGATGAGCGCGTTTCGATTGGCAACATCATAATTGAGGTTGGCTTACTAGCGTCATACAACAATTCAGTCGGGCACATGGTGGTGCGGCCTGCGCTAGAGGGCAACAGACGTTGACCATAATCGGCAAAGAAAATTGCGTTAATCAGCTCTGATTTACCGCGCGAGAACTCAGCTACAAAAGCCACATTGAGCTTATCTTCGCGTAATCTTTCTAGCAAATTGGTAATACGTTGATCAATTTGCGCATCGTTTAGCTCTTGTTCATTTAGCCAGCTGCGGTAATCACAAATGCTATCAACCAGCGCCTTTCTCCACTCAGAATAGGCTGCAAATTGATGCGCTAATTTATTTTCTGCCATGCTTAATCATCCCCAAAAGTATCTGCCGTCTTTGGCTACTTTTTTGTGCTTCACTTATTACTTAATTTTTCACAATTCAACTTTATCATGAGCCTGTCAATATTCAAATAAATCAGTCACATCTTAACTATGTTTTAATGCAATTTCTGACAAAAGGTTAATTTTTAGCAACAAACGGTAAAATGCCAATAAATAATGTGGTAAAAAGCGCCAATCTATTAGCCAGTAGCCTATTAGCTAGTAACCAGGTTCTGCTATCATCCTAACTTATTCATTTAAAGCAGTTTATGAGCGGCCTACACCCAAACTCACCTATTCCGATTGACATTCGCTTGCATCAAGCTTCGCGCTTGTTAGAAATTAAATTTGATAACAACACCGAGTGCATGCTGAGCTGCGAGTTTTTACGTGTGTACTCCCCAAGTGCAGAAGTGCGTGGTCACGGCGCTGGGCAAGAAACCCTGCAAATTGGTAAAGAGCATGTCAACATCACCGCTATCGAACCCATCGGCAATTATGCGGTCAAGCTAGTGTTCTCAGATGGTCACGATACAGGCTTGTATTCTTGGGATTATTTGTATTATTTGGGTGAACATTACGAGGCGATGTGGCAAGATTACATGGCTAAGCTTGAGATGGCTGGGCATAAAAGAACGCCATAAATTTAGGAACGGCTAAATGACAAAAGACAACTCGATGACAGAAAGCAATTTGCAGCAAACCACACACTTTGGTTTTAAAACCGTTGAAGAAGCTGAAAAACAACATAAAGTGGGTGAGGTTTTCCACTCAGTTGCCAGCAAGTACGATGTAATGAATGATGTCATGTCGGCGGGCTTGCATCGTGGCTGGAAGCGCTTTGCGGTTGACGTGAGTGGCGTAAAACTAGGTGACAGTGTGCTGGATATTGCGGGCGGCAGTGGAGATTTATCTAAACTTTTTGCAAAAAAAGTGGGGGCTACAGGTAACGTTACGTTAACCGACATTAATGCCAGCATGCTCGCCGTTGGTCGCGATCGTATGCTGGACGCTGGCCTCAACGTACCTGCCATGCAATGCAATGCTGAAGCACTACCGTTTGCCGACGCTCAGTTTGATTGTGTGATTGTGGCGTTTGGTCTGCGCAATATGACACACAAAGACATTGCGCTAAAAGAAATGCAGCGCGTGCTTAAAGTGGGTGGCAGGCTGCTGGTGTTAGAGTTCTCTAAAGTATGGCGGCCACTGGAAAAACTCTACGACGCGTACTCATTTAAACTGCTGCCATTTATGGGCAAACTCATCGCCAAT
>JAABQZ010000115.1 GCA_011391175.1 Methylophilaceae bacterium
GTTAAGATAATCGTAAATTTTCAACCGCCATAGAATCTTAGCAGCATAAAACTGCTAAGATTCTGTTTATGTCTTTAATCAATAAACTGCCTTACGAGCTACTCATCGGCTTGCGCTACACGCGGGCAAAACGCAAAAATCATTTCATTTCTTTCATTTCACTTACCAGTATGATTGGTATTGCGCTGGGTGTAGCCGCGCTTATTGTGGTGCTTTCTGTGATGAACGGCTTTCAGGCTGAGTTGCGCACACGCATTTTAGGCGTGGCCTCGCACCTTGAAATTACTGGGGCCAATAATCAACTGGGTGAGTGGCAAGTGCTGGCAGCACAGCTAAAAAGTCAGCCCGAAGTCATCGCCAGTGCACCTTATGTCATGGCGCAAGGTATGTTGAGTTATGGTCAAGCCGTGCAGGGCGCCTTAGTGCGTGGCGTGTTACCAGCTGAAGAAGACAAAGTCGCTGACTTGGGCAAAAACATGAAAGTGGGTAGTTTGTCTGACTTGCGCGCAGGCGAATTTGGTGTGGTATTGGGCGCCGATTTAGCGCAATTACTGGGCGTTTCAATTGGTGAAAAGGTGGTGCTAATGGCGCCACAAGGACAGTTTACGCCAACAGGCGTGGTGCCGCGTATCAAGCAATTTAAAGTGGTCGGCTTGTTCCAAATTGGTATGTACGAATACGATGCCGGACTTGCACTGATTCATATGGATGACGCTGCTAAGCTATACCGCATGGGGGACAATGTTTCGGGCTTGCGTTTAAAGTTGAATGACTTATTTGATGCACCAGAAATGTCGGCAAAATTAGCACAAAAGTTGGATGGCAATTATTTCGTCACCGATTGGACGCAACAACATGCCAATTTTTTTAAAGCGGTACAGCTAGAGAAAAAAGTCATGTTCATCATTCTGACTTTAATTGTCGCCGTTGCAGCGTTTAACATTGTTTCTACGCTGGTGATGGCGGTCACCGACAAGCGTGCTGACATTGCCATTATGCGTACATTTGGCGCGAGTCCACGCAGCATTATGGGTATTTTTATCGTGCAAGGTGCGCTTATCGGCATGATTGGCACCCTCATTGGTGCGGTGGTGGGTGTGATTATTGCGCTGAATATTGATACGATTATCCCGTTTATCGAGAGCCTGTTTAAGGTGCAATTTTTAGCCAAGGATGTGTATTACATCAGTGATTTACCTTCTAAACTAGAGTGGAATGATGTCATTACCATCGTCGTCATGTCTTTTATTTTAAGCCTGCTAGCCACGCTGTACCCCAGCTATAAAGCCTCTACCATCAACCCAGCTGAGGCCTTAAGGTATGAGTAAGAATATTATTACCTGCCAAAACTTGTGCAAAACTTACACGGGTTTAGATGTGGCTGTACTGAATGGAATAGATTTGCAGATAAATGCTGGCGAGCAAATTGCCATTGTCGGCGTTTCAGGCTCAGGCAAAAGCACGTTATTACACTTGTTGGGCGGGCTGGACGCGCCTACTAATGGCAGCGTAGCATTGATGGATAAAGATTTAAGCCAATTAAACGAAGCGCAAAAAGGTGCTTTGCGTAACCAATCGCTGGGTTTTGTCTATCAGTTCCATCACTTATTGCCGGAATTCACAGCCATTGAGAATGTGGCGATGCCTTTGCTGATTCGCCGTATTTCAACAGAACAGGCTTTAGAAAGCGCAAAAGCCATGCTGGAAAAAGTAGGTTTGGCGCATCGCTTGGAGCACATGCCGGGTGAGCTTTCTGGCGGGGAGCGGCAACGTGCTGCACTTGCTCGAGCTTTAGTCACGCAGCCTGCCTGTATACTTGCAGACGAGCCAACCGGCAATTTAGACCGCGTCACCGCTAACCAAGTGTTCGATTTGCTGTTGGAGATTAACCAAGCGCAACATACCAGCTTAGTTGTGGTCACCCATGACTTGGCGCTGGCAGCCAAAATGCACCGGCAATATCGGCTAGAAGACGGCAAGCTGACACAATTTAGCGCCTAGAGGTATGGTTTTAATTGCGCTAGGTTTTGTATTTGGCGCTTGGTTGTTGCAACAGCAGTCTGTTTTAGTTAGTATTTTTATCGGCCTGCAGGCCTTATGGATATTGACTCCTAGCCTTGCTGTTTTCATCTATTTTAATCGTTTTCAACATTCGGTTTTCTTAAAAAAACTAT
>JAABQZ010000011.1 GCA_011391175.1 Methylophilaceae bacterium
GGCTATGATTTGGTGCTGGGTACCGTCAGGGGCGAAGGACTTGAGAAATCCCTTCGGATTTTGAAACCCAAGAGTAGCGTCGTCTCACTAGTCGGCCCGCCAGACGCCGCGTTTGCGCGTGCACGCGGCATGAACTTTCTCATGAGATTTGTGTTCGGGCTGTTGAGCAGCAAGATTATTCACCGCGCCAAAAAAGTAGGTGCCGAGTATTCATTTGTGTTCGCGCATCCTGACGGTCACCAGCTCTCCGAGATAGGCAAACTTCTAGACTCAGGACATATCGTTCCAGTAATCGACAAGGTATTTCCGTTCGATCAAACAAAAGAGGCACTTGCCTATCTCAAAGAAGGCAGAGCCAAAGGCAAGGTAGTGATAAAGATAATTTGATTGCCACATACAATGAAGGCCTCTTGTGTTTAAGGTAACTAAGAGTCTCATCAAAAGAAAAGGCTCCGTGAGGAGCCCTTTCTTTACCAACTGATAGAGGTATAGTGTCTTAAGAACAACAAACAGCCACCTATCTAGCTAGTTTTATATTGAATTACGACAGATCGAATTCACTGACAACCAAATTAAAAGACAGTAAAATAAGCGTCTATGCGGGATTGGTGAAATGGCATCACGAAACTTTCCCAAAGTTTAGTTGCGGGTCCGATTCCCGTATCCCGCTCCACTTCATACAGTGTTAAAATTCAACATTACATGAGCGATTGACTCAGTAGCTCCCAAGCTCGATACGCGGTCGATTCCCGTCACCCGCTCCAGTAAGTAGATAATGAAAAGTATTTTAGAAAGTAAACATGACAGAAACACCACCAGTAGTTTTAACCTTTGCAGCTACCGATCCGAGTAGTGGCGCGGGTTTACAGGCCGATATTTTGGCACTTGCCAGCATTGGCTGTCACCCGCTTTCTGTGGTGACTGGCGTTACTGTGCAAGATACGGTGGGCGTAGAAAGTGTAATGGCGCTAGAGGCAGATTGGGTGAATGATCAAGCACGCACTATTTTAGAAGATGTGCAAATTGCAGCTTTTAAATTGGGCTTGCTTGGTAGTGTAGAAAACATTGCGGTGATTGCTGAAATTGTTGCCGATTACCCCGACATTCCGCTGATTATTGACCCTATTTTAACCTCAGGCCGTGGCGATGAGCTGGCTAATGAAGAGATGCAATCGGCCATGTGCGAGTTACTGTTCCCGCAAGCTACGCTGATTACACCAAATAGCTATGAGGCACGCAGGCTTGCATTTTATGAAGAAGGTGACGAAATACAGCATACCTCGTTAGATGAATCAGCCTTGCGTTTGCTGGAAATGGGTGCCGAATATGTGCTAATTACTGGCACGCATGAGCGCACGAACGATGTGGTGAATTCCTTATTTGGTAGCAATAGCAATGGCGCCAGTGGCCTCATAAAAGCTTATCATTGGGAAAGATTGGTTGGCAGTTATCATGGTTCTGGTTGTACGCTGACCAGTGCAATTGCCGCTTGCTTGGCACATGGGCTAAGCATGGAAGAAGCCATTCAAGAAGCGCAAGAATATACTTGGCAAACGCTTAAAAATGGCTTCAGGCCAGGGATGGGGCAATTTATTCCCGACCGATTTTTTTGGGCACGTGATGAAGACGATGCCGCTGACAAACAGTTTGATAAAGTTTCACCCATACAACACTAGTTAATTTGACATTAGCCAACATGAAGATTCAAGGTCTTTACGCGATCACACCTGATACTTTAAACACAGAGCTGCTGTGTGAAAAAGTAGAAAAAACGCTGCAAGGTGGTGCTTGCTTGGTGCAGTACCGCAATAAAGCAGCCCATGCTGTCCTACGCCTGAGGCAGGCTACCGCTTTGTTGGCGCTGTGTCGTAGCTTTAATGTGCCGCTCATCATAAACGACCATCTTGATTTATGTGCTCAAATTGATGCAGATGGCCTGCACTTGGGCGCTACAGATTGCGATTTAGGGGCAGCCAGACGCTTGTTGGGCGAGCATAAAATTTTAGGTGCATCTTGTTATAACCGCCTAGATTTAGTTGTTCGAGCTGAGGCTGCTGGTGCAAGTTATGCCGCGTTTGGTGCATGTTTTAGCTCTGATACTAAACCTGAAGCCGTGAATGCGCCATTCAGTTTATTTGCCGAAGCCAAGCAAAAAACGACCATTCCGCTGGTGGCGATTGGTGGCATTACGCTAGAAAATGCATTGCAGGCAATTGATGCAGGTGCAAGCGCAATTGCAGTGGTGGGCGCTTTATTTGACGCAGACGACATTGCAGCAACCAGTCAACAATTCACGCAATTATTTAATTCAAAATAAACGTGTCAAAATTTACCGCCCTGCAGGCCTCATGGATATTGGCTTGCAGGGCATCTATTTGAATGTTTTAAGTCCATCTCTTTGGATTCTGATAAAATATGGCGATTAACAATTGGCCTAAATATCTTATGAACTCACTCAATCAAACCCTGTTCGAAAAATCTCAAGCACTGATTCCAGGCGGTGTGAACTCTCCTGTGCGCGCCTTTCGCAGCGTCGGCGGCACACCCATCTTTTTTAAAAAAGGGCTGGGTTCAAAACTTTGGGATGTAGATGGTAAAGAATATATTGATTATATTAATTCTTGGGGACCAATGATTGTTGGCCACGCGCATCCACAAGTGGTTAAAGCGGTGCAAGCTGCTGCAGCAAACAGTCTGTCATTCGGCGCACCCACAGGCTTAGAGCTAGAGATGGCCGAGCTGATTAATAAACTAGTACCGAGCATGGAGCAAGTACGCTTAAACAGTAGTGGCACCGAGGCTACCATGAGTGCTATACGTACGGCTAGAGGATTCACGGGGCGTGACAAAATTGTGAAGTTTGAAGGCTGTTATCACGGCCATTCGGATGGCTTGTTGGTGAAAGCGGGCTCTGGTTTACTGACATTTGGCGAGCCTGACTCGGGTGGTGTGCCTGCTAGTGTGGCAGCACATACGCTGACATTGGAGTACAACAACAGTCAGCAACTTGAAGACTTATTTGCAAAATCAGGCGACGAAATTGCCTGCGTGATTATTGAGCCAGTCGTGGGCAATATGAATCTGATTGTGCCAAAATTGGAATTTTTACAAACGTTGCGTGCACTCTGCACCAAACACGGCGCAGTGTTGATATTTGATGAGGTGATGACGGGTTTTAGGGTGCATTTAGGTGGGGCACAAGCGCTTTATAACATCAAACCAGATATGACGACGTTGGGCAAAGTGATTGGCGGCGGCTTACCTGTGGGCGCGTTTGGTGGCCGTAAAGAGATCATGCAATGCTTGGCACCTGTGGGCAAAGTGTATCAAGCGGGTACGCTGTCAGGCAACCCAGTGGCGGTTTCCGCAGGTTTAGCGACCCTGAAGTTAATTCAAGAAAATGGCTTTCACGAAAAACTATCCGCACAAACTAAAAAGCTGATGGATGGATTGATGGCCGCGGCTAAGCAAGCAGGCGTCACTTTTAGCGCGCAAAATGTGGGTGGCATGTTTGGGCTTTATTTTAGTGAGCATTGTCCTACTAGCTACGCAGAAATTATGCGAGATAATAACAAAGCGCACTTTAATCAGTTCTTCCATAGCATGCTGGAAAGTGGCGTCTATCTTGGACCTAGTGCATTTGAGGCAGGGTTTGTGTCAGCAGCGCATACCGATGCGGATATTATTTTTACGCTCGAGGCAGCAAAAAAAGCATTTGCTGGTTTAAGCTAAAAATAATTTAAATGATAACGCACTGCTAGTGAATCATTTGTGGCCTGGCTTGTGTAGGCAGTTTGTTATTAATAGCCGCAACGTGTTCTAACTCTAGGCTAGCTTTCATCATTACATTGGCCATGCGCTGAATCACGTCTGGGCACAAGCGTACGCTAATTGCGCCAATTTCCAGCTCAACTACTTGGCAATCTTGGCAATAAATTAGCCGCACGCCGCATGAATTTGCTAGTTCAATTTTCTCGCAGGCAGGATCATCTTTTACTCTGATTCGATTCAATTTATTTTGCATCACAACTCCTTAAGTTGATATGAAAACTTATTTAGTTAAATGATAATCATTCTCATTTGATTTGTCAAATCATTGTTAATCTTAAAAATAAATTAGCAAGAAATAAAAACTAAGCTTTTATTGCTTAAATCTCTAGCCAAATACTCGCTATATGATTGAAATTGCGATGATTTAACGGTAATATTGAAGGTTCCGCTAAATGTTTTGAACATGAAATGATTAGGCAATGAATATGGCAGTTGAGCAAACAAAAAAATTGGTAAAACACGTTCCAGAAAACCAAGGTTTATATCACAGGCGCAATGAAAGAGACGGCTGTGGTGTGGGCTTTGTGGCGCATATAAAGGGCAAAAAAAGCCACTCAATCGTGCAACAAGGGCTGCAACTGCTAACCAATTTAACCCATCGCGGCGCTACGGGCTACGATCCTAAACTCGGCGATGGCGCTGGTTTGCTGATGCAAATGCCAGATGCATTTTTCCGCCAAGAGGCTGCCAAGCTCAATATCAACCTGCCCGAGGCTGGCAAATATGCGGTTGGTAACTTATTTTTACCGCAAGATGCAAAAAACCGTGCTGCTTGTGAAGTGCTAATTAACAAAATTATTGTCGAAGAACATCAAACTGTATTGGGTTGGCGCGATGTCCCAGTAGATAACAGCAATATTGCCGTAGCTGCTCGTGATGTAGAGCCGTGTATGCGTCAGGTATTTGTTGGCAGCAACGCCGCAGACCAGACAGAATTTGAGCGTAAATGTTTTGTTATCCGTAAGCGTATCGAACACGCAGTACGTGCGCTTAATTTGGTAGATAATGCCGCGTTTTATGTGCCATCGTTTTCTAGCCGTACCATTGTGTACAAAGGCATGTTGCTAGCTAACGAAGTGGGTGTTTACTATCAAGATTTAGTTGATGAGCGCGTTGTATCTGCGTTAGCTTTAGTGCACCAACGCTTTTCAACCAACACATTCCCGACCTGGGATTTAGCGCATCCATTCCGCATGATTGCGCATAACGGTGAAATTAACACCGTGCAAGGCAACGTAAATTGGATGGCGGCGCGTCATGAAACGATGAAATCTGCCATTATTGGTGAAGATTTAGACAAGCTTTGGCCGTTGATTGCAGAAGGTCAATCAGATTCAGCTTGCTTTGATAACTGTCTAGAACTGTTAGTCGCTGGTGGTTACAGCTTGCCACATGCCATGATGCTGTTGATTCCAGAAGCTTGGAACAATAATGCGTTGATGGATGAAGAGCGTCGTGCGTTTTATGAATATCACGCCGCATTGATGGAGCCATGGGATGGCCCAGCAGCGGTAGCATTTACCGATGGTAATCTAATTGGCGCAACGCTAGATAGAAATGGCTTACGCCCCGCGCGTTATTTAGTGACTGATGATGACATCGTCATGATGGCGTCTGAAATGGGTGTGCTCACGTTTCCAGAGGAAAAAATCGTTAAAAAATGGCGTTTGCAACCAGGCAAAATGTTGCTGATTGATACACTACAAGGCCGCATTATTGATGATGCGGAAGTGAAAAGCGAGCTAGCTAATGCCAAGCCATATAAAAAATGGATAGAACAATCACGCTATTTCCTAGGCGATTTACCGAAAGTAGAAGCGACGCTGGACATGGCAGAAAGCCTGCTGGATACACAGCAAGCATTTGGCTATAGCCAAGAAGATATTAAATTTATCATGCAGCCGATGATTGCTAATGGCGAAGAAGGCTCTGGCTCTATGGGCAACGACGCAGCATTGCCAGTATTGTCGAACAAACCAAAATCCTTGTACAACTACTTTAAGCAGTTGTTTGCGCAGGTAACAAATCCTCCTATTGACCCAATTCGAGAAGAGTTGGTGATGTCGTTGGTGACATTTATAGGCCCTAAACCTAATTTACTAGGCATTGACGAGACAAATCCGCCGCTACGTTTAGAAGCCAGCCAACCTGTGTTGACTTTAAGCGAGCTGGAACAGCTCAAAAACATTGGTGTGACCACTAAAGGGCAATTTAAGTCATTGGTGTTAGATATTACCTATGATGCTAAGCAAGCGGGTGCAGGCTTAGCTGTCGCCGTAGCTAGCTTAAATAAACTGGCCGAACAAGCCGTGCACGACGGTTTTAATGTGTTGATATTATCCGATAGAGCTATCGCGAAGAACCGTATTGCGATTCCTGCCCTATTGGCCTGCTCATCTACACATGAATATTTGGTTAAAGCTGGCTTGCGAACAAGTACAGGATTAGTGGTAGATACCGGTTCTGCGCGTGAAGTGCATCACTTTGCATTATTGGCAGGTTATGGCGCAGAGGCAGTCTGCCCATGGTTAGCGTTTGAAACCATTAACCATATGACAAATGATGGCTATATTGGTGCTAAAAACTTTGTAAAAGCGATTGGCAAAGGTTTGTATAAAGTCATGTCGAAGATGGGTATTTCTACTTATCAATCATACTGCGGCGCACAAATTTTTGAAGCGATTGGGTTAAACACACCGTTTATTCAACAATATTTCACAGGTACTGCCTCACAAATTGAAGGCATTGGTATTACAGAAGTAGCTGAGGAAAACTTGCGCTTACATAATTTAGCGTTTGGTGATGACCCTGTATTGGCAAACCAACTGGATGCTGGTGGCGAATATGCTTTTAGGGTTCGCGGTGAAGAGCACATGTGGACGCCAGAAACCATTGCTAAACTGCAAAATGCCACACGTACAAATAAATTTGATACGTTTAAGGAATACGCTAAGCTCATCAATGACCAAGCACGCCGCTACAAAACTTTGCGCGGCTTGTTTGAGATTAAGCCGGCCTCTACAGCTATACCATTAGAGCAAGTGGAATCGGCCAAAGAAATTGTCAAACGCTTTGCGACGGGTGCCATGTCATTGGGCTCTATTTCAACAGAGGCACACGCGACTCTAGCCATTGCCATGAACCGTATCGGTGGCAAATCCAATACTGGTGAGGGTGGTGAGGATGCCAAGCGCTTTATACCCGTATCAAAAGATACCACCATGGCCGATGTCATCGGCAAAAATATGGTGGAAAGTCATATTGCATTAAACGCAGGTGATTCGATGCGTTCCCGCATTAAACAAGTGGCTTCTGGCCGTTTTGGTGTGACCGCAGAATACTTGGCTTCAGCTGACCAAATTCAAATTAAAATGGCACAAGGAGCAAAACCAGGCGAAGGTGGCCAATTACCAGGCCATAAAGTTTCTGAATATATCGCAAAATTGAGATTCTCAGTGCCAGGCGTCGGTTTAATTTCACCACCGCCACACCATGATATTTACTCTATTGAGGATTTAGCACAACTCATTCACGACCTTAAAAACGCTAATCCTAAAGCTTCAATTTCGGTTAAATTAGTGTCAGAAACAGGCGTCGGCACGGTAGCCGCTGGTGTAGCCAAAGCTAAATCAGATCATATCGTGATTGCGGGCCACGATGGTGGTACAGGCGCCTCGCCAATTTCCAGTGTGAAGCATGCAGGCACACCTTGGGAGCTGGGCTTAGCAGAAACACAGCAAACCTTAGTATTGAACCAATTACGTGGTCGCGTCATTGTACAAGTAGATGGCCAAATGAAAACAGGCCGCGATGTGTTGATTGGTGCGCTATTGGGTGCAGATGAATTTGGTTTTGCGACAGCACCTCTAGTCGTTGAAGGCTGTATTATGATGCGTAAATGCCATTTGAATACTTGCCCAGTGGGTGTGGCGACGCAAGATCCAGTATTACGCAAAAAATTTACTGGCCAGCCAGAGCATGTGGTGAATTTCTTTTTCTTTATTGCAGAAGAAGTGCGCGAGCTGATGGCAAGTCTGGGTATTGCCAAATTTGAGGATTTAATTGGCCGTAGTGATTTGCTCGACATGAAAGCAGGTGTTGACCATTGGAAAATTCACGGTTTAGATTTCAGCAAAATTTTCCACCAAGTGGATATGCCAGCCAGCGTAGCACGCAAAAACGTTGACATTCAAGATCACAATTTGGTGAACGCACTTGATAACAAACTGATTGAACTTGCCATGCCTGCTTTAGAAACTGGCAAAAAAATGACGATTGACTTGCCTATCACCAACACCAACCGCACAGTGGGCACCATGTTGTCGAATCAAATTGCTGTGCGTTATGGCAATACGGGCTTGCCCGATGACACTATCCATGTCAATTTTGCTGGTACTTCCGGCCAAAGTTTTGCGGCATTTTTAGCCAAAGGCATTACTTTCTCATTAACTGGTGAAGGCAACGACTATGTGGGCAAAGGCTTGTGTGGTGGCCGCGTAGTGATTACACGCCCAGCGAGCTTTAAGGGAGTTGCGCATGAAAATATTATCATTGGCAATACGGTGATGTATGGCGCAACCACTGGCGAAGCTTATTTTAATGGCGTGGCTGGCGAGCGTTTCTGTGTGCGTAATTCTGGCGCATCTGCGGTAGTAGAAGGCGTTGGCAACCATGGTTGTGAATACATGACAGGCGGCACGGTGGTGGTTCTAGGCCTTACAGGCCAAAACTTTGCAGCAGGCATGAGTGGCGGTGTGGCTTATGTTTATGACGAAGATGGCTTGTTTGCTAAGCGTTGTAATATGAGCATGGTGTCACTTGAGAAGGTAGAAGTGGCTGAGGCAGACATTGGTAAAATTTTACATTTAGACCAACCAGACGAATTGACATTAAAAGGGTTGGTTGAAAAACACGCCAAGTACACGGGTAGCGAACGTGCCAAAACCATGTTGGCAGATTGGGTAAATTACAGAACGAAGTTTGTAAAAGTAATGCCAAACGAATATAAGCGTGCGTTGATTGAACTCGCAGAAGATAAAGCATTAGTAGCGGCTTAAGGGAAGACTTTAAATATGGGTAAAGTAACGGGTTTTATGGAATACGAAAGACTGGCAGAAGCAAATCTGCCGGTGGTTGATCGTGTTAAAAATTACAAAGAATTTGTACTGCATTTAACAGATGACCAAGCCAAGCAGCAAGGTGCAAGGTGTATGGATTGTGGCATCCCATTTTGCACCACAGGTTGTCCAATTAATAACATCATTCCCGATTTTAATGACTTGGTTTACCAGCAAGATTGGCGTAGCGCGATTGATGTGTTGCATTCCACCAATAACTTCCCAGAGTTTACCGGCCGTATTTGCCCTGCTCCATGCGAGGCAGCATGTACGCTAAACATTAATGACGATGCGGTGGGTATTAAGTCGATTGAACACGCGATTATTGATAAGGCGTGGGAGAATGACTGGGTAACGCCGCAAATTAACCCCAACAAAACGGGTAAAAAAATTGCGGTTGTTGGCTCAGGACCAGCAGGTTTGGCTACTGCGCAACAATTGGCACGCGCAGGCCATAGCCCAGTAGTGTTAGAAAAAAATAGCCGCATCGGTGGTTTACTACGTTACGGTATTCCAGATTTCAAAATGGAAAAATCTCACATCGATCGCCGTATGGCGCAGATGGAAGCAGAAGGCGTCACATTTTTGGTCAATCAACATGTGGGACAAAATGTTAAGGCAGAAGATGTATTAAAAGAATACGATGCCGTAGTGTTGGCGGGTGGGGCTGAGTTTCCACGCGACTTACCTGTGCCAGGCCGAGAGCTAGATGGCGTGATGTACGCCATGGACTTTTTACCCGCACAAAATAAAGTGGTGGCGGGCGACACGGTGCCTGATCAAGTGATGGCCACCAATAAACATGTGGTAGTGATTGGCGGCGGTGACACTGGCTCTGATTGTGTCGGTACTAGTAATCGCCATGGCGCATTAAGCGTGACGCAGTTTGAGCTAATGCCACAGCCGCCAGTAAAAGAGAATAAAGAGCTAGTGTGGCCAAATTGGCCGCTTAAATTGCGTACTTCCAGCAGTCATGAGGAAGGCGCTAATCGCGATTGGTCGATTACGACTAAATATTTAAAAGGCGAAAATGGTAAAGTAACAGAGTTGGTCGGTGCCAAAGTTGAGTGGAAAGACGGAAAAATGCAAGAAGTCGCGGGCACTGAATTTACTATTAAAGCCGATTTAGTATTATTAGCCATGGGTTTTGTATCACCCGTGCAATCTGTGCTTGAAGCGTTTGGGGTAGAAAAAGATGCCCGTGGCAATGCCAAAGCCAGTACGGATGGATTAGGCAGTTATAAAACTAATGTCGACAAAGTATTTGCCGCGGGTGATATGCGCCGCGGACAATCTTTAGTGGTGTGGGCGATTCGCGAAGGCCGCCAAGCTGCGCAAGCGGTAGACGAATATCTAATGGGTAGCTCGACATTACCGCGTTAGTTTTAAGTGAAGAATCTAAAAAAGGATGCAAGGCTACTGATTTACTAGCTTTGTATCCTTTTTTATTATGTAACAAATTGGTTAGGTAAAAACTATGGCTGCACTACAAAATGACACTTTTCTGCGTGCTTTAAATCGCGAAGCTACGCCTTATACCCCAGTGTGGATGATGCGCCAAGCGGGCCGTTATTTGCCAGAATACCGTGAAAGCCGCAAAACTGCAGGCAGTTTTTTAGACTTATGCAAAAATCCCCACTTTGCCACTGAAGTCACTTTGCAGCCATTAGATCGCTACCCATTGTTGGATGCGTCGATTCTATTTTCCGATATTCTCACCTTGCCTGATGCAATGGGTTTGGGCCTGTATTTTGAAGAAGGCGAAGGCCCAAAGTTTGAGCGCACTTTACGTGAAGAAGCAGAAATCAAAGCCCTGCATGTACCCGACATGGCCAAGCTACAGTATGTATTTGATGCGGTCACGCAAATTCGAAAAACAATTAACGGGAGAGTGCCGTTGATTGGTTTTAGTGGCAGCCCGTGGACGCTAGCCACTTATATGGTGGAAGGCAAAGGCGGTACCGATTTTTTAAACACCAAAAAAATGGCCTATGCGCGCCCAGATTTGCTGCACCATATTTTAGAAACCAACACGCAAACGGTGATTCAATACCTCAATGCGCAAATTGCAGCGGGTGCGCAAGCGGTGATGATTTTTGACTCTTGGGGAGGCGCACTGTCACATAATGCCTATATTGAATTTTCGCTCAATTACATGCAGAAAATTGTGGCTGGTTTAACTAAAAATGCTGAAGGCAAGCAAGTACCAAGTATCGTATTCACTAAAGGCGGCGCGCTGTGGTTAGAGGCGCAAGCAAACATAGGCGCAGATGCGCTTGGGCTTGATTGGACGGTGGATATTGGGCAGGCCAGAAAAAGAGTGGGCAACCAAGCCGCACTGCAAGGCAATTTAGACCCCGCCATTTTGCTCTCAACACCAGAAGCGATTGAAAAAGAAGTCGCATCCATACTAGCAAGTTATGGTCACGGTCATGGCCATGTATTTAATCTAGGCCATGGCATTACGCAATGGACTCCACCAGAAAATGCCGCTGCAATGTTAGAAGCTGTCAGAAAACATAGCCAGCAGTATCATCAATAATCGCCGAGCAGAAAATTCTGCCCTGCGAGCCAATATCCATCAGGCTTACAGGGCATGCAAATTAAGATGATTAAAAAAGTCAATAAAAAGCCCGTAATTACGGGCTTTTTAAATTGCAAACTCGCTTACAACATCCGGTCTAACGTTTCGTCTTTATCAATAAACTTGTGTTTAAGTGCGCCTAAAACGTGCACAATAATGATGAGTAGAATCACTACGCCAATAATTTCATGCACCTCTTTAAACGCTTCGCGCAAAGGTGTGTTATCGAGTCCGCCAATAAAATCTAGGCCAAACCATTTTACCCCGTATTTGCTGGCAACCGCCATCACAAGGCCACTCAGCGGTAGCGCCACCATCAACACATACAATAAACGGTGCACGCCGCTGGCAAGTTTTGTTTCCCATGCTTTGTAGGAGGCCAACATTGCGGGCGCCTTGTGCGTGATGCGCCAAAAAATTCTGACTATAATCAGCGTTAAAAGTGTGATGCCGATGGATTTGTGCAGATTGAAATAGAAAGTTCTAGGAGAGGCTTCTTCGTTTAATGTCCAAGTGTAAATACCCCAATCAAACAAGTCGTAAGCCATTTGTTTGGGGCCTTCCTTGGGCAACTCGCTCATATACCAGCCTAGTGCAAACATGCCAAATATGCCTAGTGCAATCAGCCAATGTAAAATTTTGGCAGTTTTGGTATAGCGCGTAGCAGCCTGATTCATAGTAATATCCTTTATATTAAATTTGTGTGACAAGCGTCACTTACTCTTACACTACAGCATCATTACAGTACAGCCTATTGTAGCGTTTAGACGACAGAATAGACAAGGAAACACCATGAGAGTTTTACTGAATATTATTGCAGTGGCAACGTTGACATTGGCAGGCTGCGCGGCAAATCAACTTGCCGCACAGGCGGCAGCTGAAGATGGGTTTATTATAGAAAATTTAGGCAACGGTATTTATGTGCATCATGGTGCACATTTGGATATTGATGACGGCTATACCGGTGATATTTGCAATATTAGTTTTGTGGTGGGTGAACGTGGAGTGGTGGTCATCGACACCGGCGGTAGTTTAAAAGTGGGGCAACAATTGCGCGCTGCCATTCAAAAAATCACCGATAAGCCTATTTTATATGTGATTAACACCCACGTGCACCCTGATCACATTTTTGGCAACGCAGCGTTTTTAACAGACAGTCCTAAATTTATTGGCCATGAAAAGTTAGAACAAGCCATGCATACGCGCAAAGAAGGTTACGATAAACTGAATGTGCGCTTTTTGGGTGCTGATGCCAAAGGCACAGATATTGTTACGCCAACCTTGGCAATCAAATCTGTAGAAACACTAGATTTAGGGGGCAGACAATTAAAAGTGACGGCGCACCCCAACGCGCATACCAATACAGATATCACCGTGGAAGACAGTAAAACGCAGACCCTGTTTACTGGCGATTTGTTGTTTGTTGAGCGCACGCCAGTGATAGAAGGCGATATTAAAGGCTTAATAGCCATGCTAGACACGTTAAAAACTTACCCGTTTAATCAAGTGGTTCCTGGCCATGGCCCTGTGCAAAAAAATAACCAAGATGGCGTCACTGCCATGGATAATGCACAACGTTATTTAAATGTACTGCTAACTGATATTCGTGCCAGTATTAAAAAAGGTGACAGCATGGAAGCGACGATGGGCACAGCTGCAGCTAGCGAAAGAGACAAATGGGTGCTGTTTGATATCGCCAATCGGCGCAATGTGAACAATATATTCCCAGCTTTAGAGTGGGAATGACATTATGACAATGCCGTGCAGACCAATATCAATGACGCCTACAGGGCATTAGTTTTTTTCAAATAAAATTATTTTTTACTCAGGTTATCTACGCTACAAGCAGTTTGCGGATACAAACTTAATAACCACATACCACCAGCAATCCCTAAATACAAAAAGAACATGTCCGGAATAACACGCCCCAGCACCAATGCGGTAAACAGTGCTAAGCCCATTAACACCCTAGCTACAATTTTGGTTTTATAGCCAACCAGCAAGGCAAGGCTACCAACTAATTGCACAAGAATTAACAATGGCGCGAAAATACTAGGTAAGCCAAACTGCCCTAAAGTCATTTGGTATTGCAAATAACCGTTTGGATTATTGGTAATTTCGGCAAGTTTTAATACTACTAACCCTAAAAAAACCAACGCCAACATAATGCGCGCAGCTGCTGTATGATATTTTTGCATATGTAAACCTTTAAAAAATTAACTTAGAAATATAAACAAGAAATTAATAAACAAGCATAATGCCTGTTAGCTTAGGCCTCTGCAAGTACAAATGATTGATAAGAGTAATTCAAATTGATAGATAAATTTAAAATTCAAATGGTGACATGGGCCAGCCACCAACGGCAATTGCGCGCAGTGCGCACACCCGTTTTTATAGAAGAGCAAGCAGTTACGCCAGAGTTCGAATGGGATGATATTGATGCGACGGCAGTGCATTTGCTAGCCACGCTAGATCATGAACCCATTGCCTGTTTACGTATTATTGAGTATAAAAAAATTGGCCGCATGGCAGTGCTTAAAAGTTATCGTGAGTGTGGTTTGGGAGCTACCTTGTTGCGAGAGGCGGTAGCCATATGTAAAAGGCAGGGCAGTAAAAGTGTGTATCTATCTGCGCAAACGCACGCCATTGAGTTCTACAGAAAAGCAGGCTTCAAACAAATTAGTGGTGAATATTGCGATGTGGACATTCCACATGTAGATATGCAACTAGATTTGTGACTAGGACTCCAAATTTTAACTTATAACATGAGCGTAATAATTTGAAACTGCCGCCGTGCATTTGGTAAAATACTTGTTTAATTCATATTTTATTTAACCGTTTTATTCATTCGTTTTTAAGGAACATCATGTCAAAAATTATTTTTAAAGCAGGCGAGGCCACCGTTTACACAGAAGGCAAAGACGTCACTGCAGCTATGCCAGAAATTTTAATCGGTGCTGTTGATGGCCCAGTAGGTCAAGCTTTTGCCAATTTAATGGCACAAAGCAAAGGCCACACCGCCATGTTTGCAGTGCGTGACATTAACCAGTTGGTGCGCCCAGTATGCATGACTGTGCCAAAAGTAACCTTAAAAGGTAGCACCGATGTCGGTTTGTTTGGCGGTGTGGTGCAGGCAGCTACAGCGGACGCGATTTTAGATTGCGTGATTGAAGGCATTATCCCTAAAGACCAAGTAAATGAATTATGCATTATTAGCTTGGTATGGATTGACCCAGGCTGTATTGCCCTAGAAAAAGAAGGCACATTAGACAAAGCCGATATGTATAAAAATAATTACGATGCGACTAAGCTTGCGATTAAACGTGCGTTAAATGACGAACCTAGTGTTGATGAGCTGATTGCCAATCGCCATAAAATTAAACACTGCATGTGGGAAGAAAGTTGGGACCAGAAGTAAGACCGCTGGATTTAGAAATTAGTAGCAAAGTTAGCAAACCCCGCTAATTGAGTGATTGACAAAGTTGCTGGTAGTTTTATGATAGCTAAAAGCTTGATTGAATTTTGTAAGTTTAGGAGGCAACATGTCAGAACGCAACGTGTGTATGGAGGCTTTTGAGCGGCTGTGTGCAGATGTAAATACCGATAAAAAATCGGCGATTAATCCAGAAGATTACTGGTTATTCGAGCTTGGGTTTCGCTCAGCGATTGAAGAATTATTGAATATTGCTGATGCGGGTTCGCAAGCGAGAAAATTTGTTTCGCCACGTTTTCAAATGTTGGCTGATAAAATTTTGCAATCACGCTTGCACTAATTTTAATCATGTCAGTTTAATGCATAAAAAGCAGTCCAATTTATTGGCCTGCTTTTTTGTTAATTAAACCTTTTCTGTCACTTATACTAAGTAGAATTTTGCGTACAGGTGTGGGAATCGCCGCTTCAATCGCCTCATCAATTCCTATCCATAAGCTGTTTGGCATGATTGTTTGTACTGCAGATTGAATCAACACTGGTTGTATGTGCAACTTAAAATGCGTGAAGGTATGCGTGAATTTAGGCAACATCTGCAAATTTTCTTGGTCACTTTTTGACAGAGTTTCAACTTCAGGAAAGCTCCACAAGCCGCCCCAAATACCAGTATTGGCACGCTTTTCAAGCAAGATGTCATTATCGTTTTTATGCACTAAAAAATAGATACTGCGTTCTGGAATAGCTTTGCGTGGTTTGGGTGTGGGCAGTTGGTTAACAATATCAAGTGAAAGCGCGGCACAGCTAGCATTGACAGGGCACGCAGAGCATTTTGGCCTGCTGCGTGTACATAGCGTCGCACCTAAGTCCATCAAGCCTTGGGTGTAAGCAATAGCATCAACATCAGGATTTTCACGTGTGGCAATTTGCCACATTTGCGCTTCAATTTTAGGCAAGCCTGGCCAGCCAGTAACATTAAAATGACGTGCAAATACGCGCTTGACATTGCCATCTAAAATCGGCATTGGTTGGTTTAGGGCAAAGGTAGAAATGGCCGCAGCGGTAGAGCGACCAATGCCAGACAGGCTTAAAATATCGTCAAATTTATCTGGAAATTTGCCGCCAAAATCATCCACAATTTTTTGCGCTGCACTGTGTAGATTGCGTGCGCGACTGTAATAACCAAGCCCGCTCCAATGTTGTAGCACTTCATCTTGGGTTGCATTTGCAAGTGATTTTATATCGGGAAACCGCGCCATAAACTTGCCGTAATAGCCAATGACTGCCGCCACTTGGGTTTGTTGTAGCATGATTTCTGACACCCAGATAGCGTATGGGTCACGGGTGCTTTGCCAAGGCAAGTCGTGGCGACCGTGTAGCTTTTGCCAAGCAATTATTTCAGCTGCAAAAATTGTCACTAAATTTAAAACTTAAGCAGGTCTTTAAGTTTTTGCTCAGCCTTTTCTTCTGTAGATTTCGGTTTATCTGCAGGTGCAGGTGCAGGCGCAGCTGGTGCGGTTGAGCCTTCAGCAGGCGTGGCTTCAGTCGCTTTTTTCTTTCCCAATAAGCCATTCAAGCCCTCTACTTTATCGCCACCCATTAACTCTTTAACCGCAGCGCCTTTTTCTCCGCCAACTTTATCCAGCAGCTTAGATTGGGCCAGTGCAGTACCAATGGCAGCAAAGTCCATCCCATACTTGGGTGCGGCGAAAGTACCCGTAATTTTAACAGGGATTGAAATACCGCTTAATTCATCCAAATCGGCACCACCTTGACCTTTTAGTGATTTCACAATGGTGGGTTTGGCAAGATAGTTAATTTTCTCATTGCCAATATCAATATCGCCACGGCTATCGCCTTTGGCAAGGCGTAACACAGGCGCTTTCATGGCAAGATCTTCGTTGTGAGCCACGCCGTTCTTAATATTAAACGTGGCGGTTAACTCGCTAAAGTCAGTTTTTTTACTTTTATCAGCACCCGTCTCTTTGTTAAATACATTTACTTTACTTTTAATGTCGCGAATACTGCCCGCAATATCTATACCTTTTAGTGCACCATCTGCCAGATTGAGTGCGGCATTGCCAGCCAAGCCTTTTTTAAGTGCACTCACCGTGTTGCCTTGCGTAGTCACGTCAATATTCACCGTCCCAGTGCCGCTTAGCATGTCGTTATTAATAGCATCTACCAACAACGGGCCGATAGAAACACTTTTCATATTTTGCTTAAATGCAATACTGGGTGTGGTGCGTGCGTCTACTTTCAGAGAACCAGCCATGCTACCTTGATATAAATTGGCAGAAAATGGCGACAATGTCGCAATGCCATCACTCGCTTTTAAGCCAAGATTTACATTTTCAGTTTTAACATTAGCCAGTTTCAGCCAACCAATCTTGGCTTCTCCTGTCGCGTTCAACTTTTTTAGTGCGCTCAAATCTATAGGCGTATCGCCACTACTTTTTGCTTGCGGGTCACCCTTTGCAATGTAGCGGTCAGCATCTAGTCTGTCGATTTTAATGTCAAAATTGAAGGCAGGATTACTAAATTGGCTGATGCCTAAATTAGCATTAATCTGGCTGTCGTCCACCTTGGCTGAAAGTGGATTGAGTTGCAGTTTTTGACCGTCGGCCTTTAGGTTAATATTGATATTGCTGGCTTTCGTCTTGCCAAATTTCAAGCTGCCAATACGGATTGTGCCATCTGCATTTAAGGCTTTTAATGCACTTAAATCGAGCGGTTTATTGCTGTCAGCAGCAGACGTTGCTGAAGCTTTTGCAGGAGTTGCCGCCACATATTTGTCTGCATCCACTTGATCTATATCCAAGTCAAACGTGTAAAGTGGTTTGGCAAAATGGCTAATGCCAAGGTTGCCTTTTATTTGGCTATCATCCACTTTCACATTCAGTCCACTCAGCGCGAGTTTTTCGCCATCGGCCTTAATGCCCACATTGAGCCCAGAAACGCGATATTTTTCATACAAAATACTGCCTACACTCAGTTTGCCATCTAGTTTGATGTTTTTAAGGGCACTCATGTCGGCAGGTTTGCTATTAGGCGCGCTGGATGCAGATTTTGCAGGCGTTGAAGATTTTGCCAGCAGTTTATTCAAATCCAGTTTATCGGCATTTAAGTTAAATTTAATATTGGATTGTTTAAAGCCAGTCACATTCACATCACCATTTAACTTGGTGACGCCATCAATGTTTAAACTAAACTGGCTATTGGCGACCTCATTTTTAATCTCGGTATGTGCACCCAAATTAAAAGTGCCTTTCATGCCACCGTTTGGCAAACTCGGGTCTTTAATGTCCAAGTTGCCTACCAGTTTAGGCAAATCAAAAATCAAGTTTTCAATATTGCCAGTAAAAGGCGACGAGAATTTACCCGTGATAGTGCGCTTGCCTTGCACTGCAGAAAGGTCGCCAGTGATACCGCTACTTTGCAAAGCTTTAGGTGAGCCTTTCATATCGGCCAGCACCATATTGGCTTTGAATACATCGCCTGCCTTTTCTTGGCTAAGGCTAACAGTGACTTTTTGACTGCTGACTTCATTTTTTTGGATGGTAAGTGCCGGTGCGTTTAAATCAATCGCCAGTATCGCGGCATCAAAATTGCCAGATGCAACTAGTTTAAGGCCATCGACTAAAAATTCCATTTGTTCAGGTTTGGCGTCTACATCACCGCTGAGTTTAATATCTAGGCCTTTGCCACCCAGCATGTCGCCGGTAATTTGGCTATCTAATCCCTTCACTTTAAAGTGCTTGGTTTCGGGGTCCACTAAAAAATTGCCTTTGAGTTTGGCATTAGCCGCAACGGCTGGCTGGTTGGCAACAAGGGTAAAATCTGTCTCTAAATCAACGGGTTCGGCTAAAGCAACATGCCCTGAGGTTAAGTTGAGCTTGCTGACACTGTATTTTGTGCCTACGGCTTCATCGGTATAAGCAATTGCAGAATTGGTGATATGAACGCCATCCACGTCGAATTTAATGACTTCAGACTCTGTTTCATCTTTGCTCAATAAATCATCAAAATTAGTTGTGCCGTCTTTGTATTTGATGATATTGGCTTTTGCGCCATCCACATAAACGGTATCAACTACCAGCTGTTTTCTGAGTAGTGGCAGCACTGCTAAGGCGACTTTTACACTGTTGACTGAAGCAAACTCAGCTTCATTTTTGTGCTCAGAAATTGAAATTTTGCCTAAATCTGCGCCAATTTTAGGCCAGAAGCTGAGCTTAATATCGCCGTCAATTTTTAAAGTTCGGTCTTTTTTCTCTTTAACGAGTTTAATGGCATCGTCTTTGTAATCGTTGGGGTTAAATGTTGCCGCAATAATTGCCACAGCAATCAGCAACAGCACAATAAAGCCACCGATGCCATATAAACCAAATTTAAGTATCCTATTCATCGCGTCACCTCTCAAGCCACATTCACAGCCGGCGTATTCTTAGTTAACAGACATTTTAATTGCTAAATGGCTGGTTAGGCTACAGTCCAATTGACTAACCCAGTATAAGCTGTGACCAATACAATCACACCGAATACAATACGGTACCATGCAAAAATCGTAAAGTCGTGATGGCTGACGTAGCGAATCAGCGCCCGCACCGCAATCATGGCGCTAATAAAGGCAAATATAAAGCCCATCGCCCATGCGCCAATGTCGTCCATGCTGATGAGCGCACTGTCTTTATACATGGAATAAATAGAAGCAATGCCAAGTGTGGGCACAGCAAGAAAGAACGAAAATTCCGCAGCCGCTTTACGGGATAAGCCAAAAAAAAGCCCGCCAATAATGGTTGAGCCTGAACGCGACATGCCAGGAATCAGCGCCACCGCTTGTGCCAGCCCCAGCTTTAATGCATCCACTGGGCGTATGTCGTCGACAGTTTCAATGGTCACTGTATGTTTGCGTTTTTCTGCCCACAAAATGATAAAGGCTCCTACAATAAAGGCGATTGCTACTGGGATGGGTTTGAATAAAAACCCTTTGATTTTACTGCCGAACGCTAAACCAAGAATCGCAAGCGGTAAAAAGGCAATCGCGATATTGATGATTAAACGATTAGCGATGGGATCGCGCCCAATGCCGGCAAAGGTATTCACAAAGCGCGTTCGGTATTCCCACACCACCGCCAAAATCGCCCCTAATTGAATGGCAATATCAAACACACCGCGTTTTTCATGGTCCATAAAATTGAGTAAGTCACCCGCTAAAACGAGGTGACCTGTGCTTGAAATCGGCAAAAATTCTGTAGCACCTTCAACAACACCAAGAATCGCAGCCTTCAGTAACAGTAAAATATCCATGTCCATATCTTATCAAAAAAGGAAGTTAAAAAGTCCTAAAAATAGCATAGTAAATAACATGCCCCTGTAAGCCATATGGGATAAGGCATACAGGGCGGCGTTCAAGAAGCTGGCATAAATAAGTTAAATCTACCCCCAACATATTTGAATAAAAAAAGGGGCTAGGAGCCCCTTTTAAATGACATGGTAATTATTTTAGCATGCCTAAAACAGTCGATAGTAGATTACCCGACTCACCCTCAACCGTGCCATTGGGTGTCATTTTATCGATGACTGTTGGTAAATGTTGCGCGATTTGCGCGCTTAAAGTTTCTGGTGAAATGCCAAATTTTGCCGCCATATCTGCAATGGCACCATTGCCCAGGACGCTAGAAATTTGTTCGGCTGAAACAGGTAAATTTTCACCTTTGCCTACCCAAGATGCTGCCTGCTCAGCAAGACCACCTGCTTTAAATTTATCCAGTACACCAGCAATGCCGCCATTTTGATTAAACATTTCCATCGCCGCTTGTGCTATACCACCCTGCTCGCCGCCCATTTTGCCTAGTACAGCACCTGCAATGTTGTCAAATAAACCCATTTTTATGCTCCAAAATTAACTAACAGTAGCTTAACTTAAAATCTCTCGTTGTGGCGCAAATAACGCCACTGACCTTGCGGAAGTTTACCTAAATTTACACTTCCAATACGCACGCGCTTTAAGCCCACTACATGCAAGCCCACCATTTCGCACATGCGGCGAATTTGGCGTTTTTTGCCTTCGCGCAAAACAAAGCGCAATTGGTCTTCATTCTGCCAGCTCACTTTGGCGGGTTTGAGCTTTTCACCATCTAAACTTAAGCCATGATTTAAGCGTTGCAAATCGGCGTCAGACAATGTGCCTTCTACCCGCACCAAATATTCTTTTTCAACAGACGAATCTTCACCAATCAAATGACGCGCAACACGGCCATCTTGAGTAAGCACTAACAAACCTGTTGAGTCAATATCTAAGCGCCCTGCTGGAGCAAGGCCATGCAAAAATCCACGTTGAAACTCTTTGGGTTCATATAAGTCAGGGTCGTCTAACCATTCGTTATCGGGGTGCACCAATACAATCGCGGGTTGGTAGGCATCCTCAGCCTGACCACTGACATAGCCCACCGGCTTATGCAACAAAATGGTGACTTGTTCAGCCTGCTGTTCGTAAGCATAACCACTAATAATAATGTCAGCATCAGGTTTAATGCGGGTGCCTAGCGTGTCAATAATCACGCCATCTACTTTCACCCAGCCATTAATAATCCACTCATCCGCTTCGCGGCGGGAGCAAATACCGCGCTCTGCCATCACTTTAGAAAGGCGGGGTTGCTCTACATTGACGGGAGATGATTTATAGGCAGCTTTTGCCGCTGCGCCATACTGCGGTGTTGCAGTGCCATCATAACCATCGCGCACTTTGCCACCACGGCGCGGCGCTTGGCGATATTGCGGTTCGTTTTTATCAGGACGTGGAGTCACTCGCGTATCAACACCCGCAGGCTTGTACTGCTTTGGTTCAGTAGTAGGCTCGGCTCTTAATTCACTTCTAAGCGGTCTGTTATCAGAAGCACGACTTTCGTTTGATCCCTCTGCAGGTAAATATCCATGAGGCTTTCCGTCATGCCTGTGGTTACGCTGCGAAGATTTAGACGGTGCATCCTGTATTGCAGGCATTGTTGGTTTAGGTGGCGCGACTTTATGCTGCGCTGCAACTGAGCGGTCACGCTTGGCAGGATCTGCGCGACGCACCGGCGCTTTTGAGGCAATGAATGCATCATCTTTGCTTCTGTTTATTTTCAAAGTGGCCATAATGGCGTCAGCAAGTTTAAAAAACTAAACTTTTTGATATACCTCGCTACCTTTTTTCACAAATTCAATGGCTTTTTCTTGCATGCCTTTTTGTAAGGCTTCTTGCTCGCCAATGCCCTGCTCAGCTGCATAATCACGTACGTCTTGCGATATTTTCATGCTGCAAAAATGTGGGCCACACATACTACAAAAGTGCGCTTGTTTAGCGCCTTCTTGCGGCAGGGTTTCATCGTGGAATTCTTTGGCTTTTTCAGGATCCAGACCCAAATTAAATTGGTCTTCCCAACGGAATTCGAAACGTGCTTTTGACAACGCATTGTCACGAATCTGTGCGCCCGGGTGACCTTTGGCCAAGTCCGCAGCATGTGCTGCGATTTTGTAGGTGATGATGCCCACGCGCACATCTTCTTTGTCTGGCAAGCCCAAATGCTCTTTTGGTGTGACATAACACAACATGGCACAACCGTACCAGCCAATCATGGCGGCGCCAATGCCCGAAGTGATGTGGTCGTAACCTGGTGCGATGTCTGTGGTTAAAGGTCCAAGCGTGTAAAAAGGCGCTTCACCGCAATGTTCAAGTTGCAGTTCCATGTTCTCTTTGATGAGGTGCATCGGCACGTGGCCAGGGCCCTCAATCATACATTGCACGTCGTGCTTCCAAGCGATTTGCGTTAGCTCACCCAAGGTTTTCAATTCAGCAAATTGCGCTTCATCGTTGGCATCGTAGATTGAACCTGGGCGTAAGCCATCACCCAAACTGAATGAAACGTCATACGCTTTCATGATTTCGCAGATGTCTTCAAAATGCTCATAAAGGAAAGACTCTTTATGATGCGCTAAACACCATTTCGCCATAATTGAGCCGCCACGTGACACAATGCCAGTCATGCGTTTTGCGGTCATTGGGATGTAAGCCAAGCGCACACCAGCATGGATGGTGAAGTAATCCACGCCTTGTTCGGCTTGCTCAATCAAAGTATCACGGAAGATTTCCCAAGTTAAATCTTCTGCCTTGCCGTTTACTTTTTCCAGCGCTTGGTAAATAGGTACAGTACCAATAGGCACTGGCGAATTGCGGATGATCCACTCGCGCGTTTCGTGGATGTTTTTACCAGTCGATAAATCCATCACAGTGTCGCCGCCCCAGCGCGTACCCCACACCATTTTTTCAACTTCTTCGGTGATGCTAGAACCAAGCGCAGAGTTACCAATATTGGCATTAATTTTTACCAAGAAGTTACGACCAATAATCATCGGCTCGATTTCTGGGTGATTAATATTCAGTGGGATAATGGCACGGCCAAGCGCTACTTCACTACGCACAAATTCTGGCGTGATGGTTTTAGGAATGCTGGCGCCAAAATCGTGGCCTTTATGCTGCGTTTGTAATAGCTCGCTCATGTTTTCGCGGCGTTGATTTTCGCGGATAGCGATGTATTCCATCTCTGGCGTAATAATGCCTTTGCGCGCATAGTGCATTTGGCTGACGTTCATGCCAGGTTTGGCACGTCGAGGTAAACGCAACAGGTTGAAACGCATTTCGGCCAATTCTGGATCAGTTTTACGTTGATGACCAAACTCAGAACTTGGGCCATCGAGCTGTTCGGTATCGTTACGTTCTTCAATCCATTTTGCGCGTAATGCTGGCAATCCGTTACGGATATCAATGCTGACATTCGGGTCGGTGTAAGGGCCTGAAGTGTCGTAAACAACGACAGGTGGGTTTTTCTCTGCGCCAAATTGTGATGGCGTATCGCTTAAGCTAATTTCGCGAAACGGCACTTGAATATCTGGGCGGGAGCCTTGGACATAAATTTTGCGTGATTTGGCAAATGGTTTGGTGGTGGCTTCGTCAACGCTGGCCTCAGCGCTTACAAATTTAATGTTTTTATCGATGGCATTCATGGTGCGTTCCTAAAAGAATAAAACATAGGAAGCAAATCTACGCTTTCCTACGGCGGCATTACCCGCATCAGGTTCAAAGGGTGATTCTCACTGGCTTATTTTTCAAATAAATCAGACCCCTAGCAATGTAAGGAATGTACGCGAAAACGTCTAAAAAGGCAAGAAAAGCATGTTAAATGGGCTGTATGACAATTTGCAAAAATTAGGTATTTTTTACAAAAAAGTGTTATAAATACACTAATTGACTTAACAACGATATATAGGCTATTTTATGGTACTGATTGCAATTTATTATGCCTTGGCAATTGCTGTGCTTACCCTGCACTTTACTGGACACTTAGAGCGCTGGAATATGGAGTGGATGGTGTTTGTATTCGCGCTGACAGTGTTCCCCGCAGTGTTGTATCTCTAAATTTTTCAAGTTTTTCTATTAAGTAAATGGCGCTTTTAAGCGCCATTTCTATTTTAACCACAGTAAGCTAGCCGGAACAATATTCTGCTTGACAGAAATAATTAACGTTGTTAACTTAACAGTGTTAAGTATAAAAATTATGCCACCCAAACCAAAAACTGAAATAGAGCGCCAACAACTACGCACATTGATTATTGATGCGGCGCGCGAATTGTTTGTGTCGCGCGGAGTAGAAGCGGTAACGATGCGAGAAATCGCGAAGCGTATTAATTACTCTGCGACCAGCATTTACCTGCATTTTGCCGATAAAGAAGCGTTGCTGCGAGCAATATGTGATACCGACTTTTTAGCGCTTGCGTCTAGTCTAAAAAATATACTACAAATTACAAGCCCTCTAGAGCGTCTACAAGCTATTGGGCATGGCTACGCCACTTTTGCACTCACGCACCCAAATCATTATCGCTTAATGTTTATGGCTGAGCGTACGCCCTGCGACCCAGATGTATCAAGCTTGCAACAAAACAATGCGGAGCAGGACGCCTATTTTCAACTAAAAACTGTGGTGAATGACGTTTATGTAGCTGGATACTTTAGGGAGGAGCTACAGGATGTGGATTTGATTGCGCAAACGCTTTGGGCATCAACACATGGCGTATGTTCACTACAAATTAATATGGCTGAAGACAACTGGATTCAGTGGAGTGGTATTTCTGACAGGCTACAGCTGATGCAAGAAGTGATGATGCGCGGACTTTTAAGACAAGATACAAGGGAAGAAAAATGAAAAATCACCTATTTTTGAGTATAACAATTCTACTACTTGTTGCTTGCGAAAAGCCTGTTGTTACACCACCACCACCGCGTCCAGCATTGGTGATTGAGGTTGGGAAAACGGCCTCAAATAGCGCAACCGTGTTGGTGGGCGAGGTGAAATCACGCTATGAATCTAATCAAGGTTTTCGCATTAACGGAAAAATTATCGAGCGTAAAGTGGAGGTTGGCGCCATTGTTAAAAAAGGTCAGATGTTGGTGAGGCTTGACCCAGCAGATACTAACTTGGGTGCCAGCGCAGCAATGGCTGATGTGCGTGTGGCGGAGGCCAATCGTGCTTTAGCAAAATCTGAAGTAGAGCGCCAACGCCAGTTAGTAGATAAAAAGTTTATCTCGCAATCGTCGCTAGATCGATATGAGGCTGAGCTAAAAACTGCTGAAGCGCGCGTCAATCAAGCCAAAGCGCAAGCTGCTGTTTCTGGTAATCAATCGCGCTATGCTGCACTAGTGGCAGACAGAGACGGCGTTGTAACACAGATACGTGCAGAGCCTGGCCAAGTAGTAGAAGCTGGCGAAATGATTGTACAGGTTGTAGATACCAAGCAAATTGAGGTATTGGTGGCTGTGCCAGAATCGCGCGTAGCCAAAATTAAAGTAGGCGATGCGGCCACTTTAAAGTTATGGGCCGATAGAGAAAAAACCTATAACGGAAAAATACGCGAAATTGCACCAGCAGCAAATTCTGCCACACGTGCATTCGATGTTCGCGTGGCGTTTATCGATGCAGACGCTAAAGTAAAGCTAGGCATGACCGCAGGCGTACGCTTAGAGGGTGACGAAACAGCAAGCATGATTGTTCCATCTGGTGCACTCACACAAATGAATGGCAAAACCAGCGTTTGGGTGATTGATAAAAATAATTTGGCAAACCCGCGTGAAGTAATCGCTGGCCAATATACCGAAGAAGGCGTGACTATTACCAGTGGTTTGCAAGCGGGTGAGTTGGTGGCAATAGCTGGGGTGCATACACTGATTAAAGGCCAAAAAGTAACGCCTAAAGTAGAGGCTATGCCGTGAGCGAGCCAATACAAAATGACGCGCAAGAAGTTGGCGTAAAGTCGCACTTTAATCTATCTGAGTGGGCGTTAAAAAATCAAGTATTGGTGCTGTACATCATGCTGATGGTCACAATTACTGGCTTTTTGGCTTACACCAAACTTGGTCAATCAGAAGACCCACCATTTACCTTTAAGGTGATGCTGGTGCGCACCACTTGGCCTGGTGCCAGCGCCATCGAGGTAGAGCAACAGATTACCGATAAGCTAGAGAAAAAAATCCAAGAAGTGCCGAACATTGATTACTCCAGTAGCTATTCGCGGCCAGGTGAATCGATGATTTTTATTGTGATTAAAGACGATACGTTCTCAGAAGCCATTCCCGACATTTGGTATCAAGTGCGCAAAAAAGTGGGAGATATTCGACATACGTTGCCGCAGAATGTAGAGAGTCTGGTGTTTAACGACGAGTTTAGTGACGTATATGGCAACATGTATGCGCTTACTGGTGATGGTTTTGATAATTTTGCTTTAAAAAAGCAAGCTGAAATCATCCGTGCCGAGCTACTTAAAACGCCCGATGTGGCAAAAGTGGACTTTTTTGGCGAGCAGAAACAGCGTGTCTTCATTGAGCTTTCCAATGCCAAACTTTCAACGCTAGGTATTAACACCACGACTTTAGTTGGTATTCTGCAAGCACAAAACGCGGTGGTGCGTGGAGGTACCTACGATTCGCCTACAGAGCGCATCCGTATTGATGTTTCGGGCAGGTACAATCTATTGCAAGATTTACGCGAGTTGCGTTTACGCGCAAATAATCAAGATTTTAAACTGAGTGATGTAGCACGTATTTACAGGGGCTATGAAGACCCGCCACGGGATACCGTGCGCTTTAATGGTAACGAGACGCTGTTGCTGGGCGTAAGCATGAAATCAGGCGGTGATGTGATTGCACTGGGTAAAGCTTTAGATAGTAAAATTGCCAACATTCAGCAAAGCTTACCGATTGGCTTGAGTTTTGACACCGTGACCTCACAACCGACAATCGTGGCGAATTCCGTGAGTGACTTTGTGAAATCGCTGGTAGAGGCTTTAGTGATTGTGCTTGGGGTAAGCTTGTTGTCATTGGGTTGGCGCACGGGCATTGTGGTGGCCATTTCTATTCCTGTTGTACTGGCCGCCACATTTTTGGTCATGAATCTTTTTGATATTGGCTTACATAAAATCTCACTAGGCGCGCTGATATTGGCGTTGGGGCTGCTGGTGGATGATGCGATTATCGCGGTGGAAATGATGTCATCTAAAATGGAGCAAGGCTGGGATAGAGTTAAAGCTGCCTCGTTTGCTTACAACTCGACTGCCATGCCTATGTTGACAGGTACACTCGTCACTGTGGCCGGCTTTTTGCCGATTGCGACGGCGGCTAGTTCTACAGGCGAATACACACGCTCTATCTTCCAAGTGTCTGCGATTGCATTGATTATTTCGTGGTTTGCAGCAGTGATTTTTGTGCCCTACTTGGGCTACCACCTGCTACCTGATTACGCACATAAGCCTAAGCCTTCTAAATTAATGCTTTGGTTAAAAAGCAAGCTGGGATTGGTAGAGGCGGCGGATGAAAACCACCACCATGATATTTACAACACGAAATTTTACAGTGGGTTTCGCCGCCTAGTGACCGCTTGCGTACGTTATCGCAAAACGGTCATCATCGCCACGCTAGCCATGTTTATATTGTCGGTGGTCGGTTTTGGCAAGGTGCAACAGCAATTTTTCCCAGATTCTACGCGGCTAGAGCTGATGATTGATTTACGCATGACCGAAGGCGCGTCATACCAAGCAACAAATTTAGAAGTGAAAAAACTCGAAAACTGGCTGATAGCTTGGAATAAAAGACATGCAGGTGTAGATAACTTTGTTGCTTATATCGGTACCGGTAGTCCGCGCTATTATTTGCCACTAGATATTCAGCTAGCACACAGAGGTTTTGCGCAATTTGTGATATTAAGCAAAAACCTAGAACAGCGTGAAGCACTACGCAGCGATTTGCTTCAGTTATTTGAAAGCGATTTCCCTAGTTTACGTGCCTCAGTGCTGCGTCTAGAAAACGGTCCGCCAGTAGGTTTTCCTGTACAGTTTAGAGTAGATGGTAGTGACATTAAAAAAATTCGAGAAGTAGCACATCGCATCGCGGATATCATGCGTGCCAATCCAAATCTAGTGAATGTGCAATTGGGCTGGGAAGAGCCAAGCAAAGTATTAAAAGTGCAGATAGACCAAGAAAAAGCGCGCTTGCTGGGGGTGAGCTCAGTTGATATTGCCAATATGCTGAATGGCGCCATGAGCGAGCTATACATCACCGAGTTTAGAGAAGGCAACGAGCGGATTGATTTGGTGGTGCGCGGTGCTGAGCTCGAGCGTAAAAGCCTTTCGCGTTTACCCAATTTGATGATCAACACCGTCACAGGCAGCAGTGTGCCGCTATCGCAAATTGCCAATATCACTTCTGAGTTTGAAGAAGGAGTGATTTGGCGCCGTAACCGTGTGCCGTCGTTAACGGTGCGAGCCCATTTGCGCGGCGGCCTGCAAGCGCCTGTAGTATCAGCACAGATAGAAGAGAAATTGACTGCAATAAAAGCCAGCTTACCACTAGGAATTAGTATAGAAACAGGGGGCGCAGTAGAAGAGTCCGCAAAGGGCGGTGCCTCAGTCGCTAAAGGTGCTCCGCTATTTTTGGTGGTGGTGCTGACCTTACTGATTATTCAGCTAAAAAGTTTTTCACGCACATTTTTGGTGTTGCTCACTGCACCTTTGGGCTTAATTGGAGTCACAGTAGGGTTGTTGCTGTTTAATCAGCCGTTTGGTTTTGTGGCCATGCTAGGTACGATTGCCTTAAGTGGAATGATTATGCGCAACTCGGTGATTTTGGTGGATCAAATTGACCAAGATAAAGCCAGTGGTTTAGCACCTTGGCAAGCCGTCGTCGAATCAACCATTAGAAGGTTTAGACCGATTGTATTGACGGCAGCAGCAGCGATTTTAGCCATGATACCGCTCACCCGCAGCGTGTTTTTTGGCCCGATGGCGGTGGCGATTATGGGTGGTTTGACAGTGGCTACCGTACTTACGGTGTTGTTTTTACCTGCTTTATATGCAGCTTGGTTTAAGGTAAAAATGCCAGAGTCGGTAAGCACTTAAGTTATAATAAGTTTAAACAATTGGAAGCAAATTAACATGATCCGAGCAATGCAAAATACTAAGCAAAACGAAGCCGCGAGATTCAATATGATCGAACAGCAAATTCGCACTTGGGAAGTATTAGACCCTAAAGTGCTAACTTTGTTAAACGATGTGCCGCGCGAGAATTTTGTGCCTAGTGAATACGCAGGCTTGGCGTTTGCCGATATTGAAGTGCCCATAGGCCATGGTCAAACCATGCTGCAGCCAAAGTTAGAGGCGCGCATGCTGCAAGCGTTGAATGTGCAAAGTAATCACATGATACTGCATATAGGCACTGGCAGTGGCTATTTTGCTGCTTTGCTGGCCAGCCTTGCCAAACATGTGGTTTCGCTGGAGATTAATTCAGAACTTAGTGCGCAAGCCGCTCACAATTTGGCACAAAACAATATTAAAAATGTCAGCTTATTGGTGGCCGATGGTGCGTTTGGGCGTGTAGATAAACTGAACCAGACATTTTACGATGTGATTGTCTACACCGCTTCGTCCCCCACGGAGCCTGCAGGCGTCAGGCAGCAACTGAGTATTGGCGGTAGCATGTTAATCGTGCTTGGCAGCGCGCCAGTGATGCAAGCTACTTTAATTCATCGTGTATCAGAAACTGGTTATAGACAGAATGTGTTGTTTGAAACCTGCATACCTGAACTAGCAAATGCCCCGCAAGCTGAAGCTTTTGAATTTTAAGTATTAATTTAAGCATTAAATTTAAGGTTATATTTTGAGTCCAAAAATTAACATGCGCTATTTAGCAACTTTCCTAATACTGGTTTCTACCATATTACCTTCTATATTTGCTTTTGCAGAAGACTCACTAACGGGTGCTAAACAGCAAACGTTGCTCGACATCTATCATCAAGCCTTAGCAAATGACCCTGCTCTAGCATCAGCACTTAATGCGAATAAAGCGGCGCAAGAAATCATCGAGCAAGGTAAGGCTTTATACCGACCAACCATCAATTTTTCAACTTCAGTGAACAACTCACGTACTGATGTACGTTTTTTAGATCGCGATATTCCAGGGGGTAGAGCGAATTTTGATAGCTATCGTGCTGCTATAGAAGCGCGCCAACCCATCTACAGAAAACAAAATTTGGTGCAAATGGATCAAGCTGAAACGCAGGTTAGTCAAGCAGATAAGCAATATCACCTGAGCCAGCAATCCCTCATTTTGCGTTCGACAGAAGCCTATTTTCAAGTGCTGATTGCGCAAGATAAAATTGGATTGATTCAAGCACAAAAAGCCGCAATATTAAGCCAGCTGGAGCAAGCAAAGGCTACTTTTGAAGTCGGAACCGCGACAATTACCGATGTAAACGAGGTGCAGGCACGTTACGATTTAACGTTAGCACAAGAAATCGCGGCGATTAATGAACATCAACTCGCAAAGCGAACAGTGCAAGCCATTACTGGCGAAATACCAGAAAAAATGGCAAGTATTAGGTCAGATATTAATGTTGTGCCACTACAGCAAAGTATGCAAGAGTGGCAGGAGATTGCGCTACAAAATAATTTAAATATCCAAATTCAGCAAGATGCGCTCACACTGGCAGAGCAAGAAGTTAAACGCGCTAATGCTGGTCACTTACCCACCTTAGATTTGGTTGCTAGTTATACCGATAGCTACGTTAACGGTAGCCCTACGCCATTTAACGCGGGTAATCAATTAAAAAACGCGACTATTGGTTTACAGTTTGATGTTCCCATCTATCAAGGAGGTGCGATTAGCTCTAGAGCGCGTCAAGCTGTTTATAACAAACAAAAAGCGCAGGACGATCTGAAACTAGCCAAACGTCAAACAGATTTAGAGGCGCAACGTAGCTTTCTCAATTTAGATACCAGCATTGCACAGGTAAAGGCACTTGAACAGGCGCTAATTAGTAGCCAAAGCCAGCTAGATTCTAGTAAACTGGGTTATGAAGTAGGCGTGCGCACTAGTGTTGACGTGCTCAATGCTCAACAACAGTTATTTTTTGCCAAGCGCGAGTTGCTGGAAGCACGCTACAATTACTTGGTGAATATTATTCGCCTAAAAACCGCATCAGGCTTGGTGGCCGAGGTGGATTTGCAAGATATCAATCAGCAGCTACTTGCTAATTAGCCGAAATTATTCTGGAGCGCTTCATCATGCACAAAGCCAAGCTAGCGTTAAGTCAATTGGTGATTGTGGACATGCAAGAAAAATTGGCTAGCGCCATGCCTGCGGACGCGCTAAAAAATGTCACTAAAAATTGTGGAATACTGGCACAAGCTGTTTCGCTACTAAATGTTCCCATCGTGCTTACTGAGCAATATCCACAAGGCTTAGGGACAACCTTGCAAGAAATTAAACAGCATTTACAGGGTGTCAAAGCCATTACCAAAACAGCTTTTTCAGCCTGTGGCGAGCCAAAATTTAACCAACAGTTACAGCGCGAAAATTCGCATATTATTCTAGCCGGCATGGAAGCCCATATCTGCGTGTTGCAAACCGCGTTAGATTTAATCGAGGCTGGCAAAACTGTATTTGTAGTGGAAGACGCTGTTTTATCTCGCACGCCTGCAAATAAAACCAATGCCCTTGCTAGACTGCAACAAGCCGGTGCTGTCATTACCAATACAGAATCTGTACTATTTGAATGGCTGGGCAACGCCAATCACGAGGCGTTTAAGGCGCTCTCTAAACTAATTAGATAGCTGTTTTATCAGCTAATTAAACATAGTGAATTGGAAAATAATACTTTTCATTGCGCTAATTAGTTACGGCGGCTATCAGCATTTTTCACAGCGTCCTATCAGTCACGGTGTTGGCATTGTGGCTGGCCAACAGCCGACACAACATGCAAGCAAACAACAAGGCTTCACCCACAACGGTTATCACATTACGCCACTAGAAGATTTTTCTATTGAGGCGCGTGTATTGGCCGCTAAAGATTATACATTTGGGCGCGAGGCCGATTTGGCACCTGTGGATTTGGCGTTGGGTTGGGGCACCATGTCAGATGAGGCGGTGTTGAGCAAAATCAGCATCAGTCAGAGCAACCGTTTTTATCATTGGCGGGTGGATGCATTTCCAATCCCGCGCAAAGAAATAGAATTGCAAAGTGCCAATATGCACATGATTCCGGCGGATAGCCAAGTGGAAAAAACGTTAAAATCGGTGCGGCCTGGTCAGGTGGTCAAGATTACAGGTTATTTAATTGAGGCTAAAGCGGATGATGGCTGGCGCTGGAAGAGCTCACTCACGCGCGAAGACACGGGTGCTGGTGCCTGTGAGGTCATCTTCGTAAAATCACTTTCTGTGAGTTAACTATTTAGGCACCTTTATTTTATGTAGCTTATTTTACATGCCTAGAAGCCGCATGGATATTGGCTTGCAGGGCGTTATTTTTCGCTCGGCGCATTTTAAGCATATAAATATTAATTAAATGTATTGTTTAATTAGCGTCATCAAGCGCACGGTGGCGCCTGCGTACGCTACACTAAAGCCCAACGCTGCTTGCTGCATGTTGGCTAATTCAGTCTTGCTTTTGAGTAATCTATCTACGTTTTGCATCAAATCATCAGCATCTTTTACGCGCATGGCAGCGCCCGCTGTCACCGCATCATCGCTGGCTTGAGCAAAGTTAAAAGTGTGCTCACCAATTAAAATCGGCTTACCCACATGGGCGGCTTCTATCAAATTTTGCCCACCGTAATTCAACAAGCTACCACCTATAAGCGTCATGTCACACGCGGCGTAATACATCGACATCTCGCCCATGGTGTCGCCAAGCACTACTTGGGCATTGGCTATCAGGGCGCCACTGTTTAATAATGATTTTCGCTGATAATGGATACCGCGTTGTTCAAGCAGCGTTGCGACTGCATCAAAACGCTGCGGGTGGCGCGGTACAATAATCGTAAGCAGATTTGGAATACTGATTTTATTCAAGCTATCTAAAATCAATGCCTCTTCGCCATCACGAGTACTGGCGGCTAAAAACACCGGTCTGTCGCCCAATTGTTTTCTCAGCTGTAAACCTTTATCAAAGCTATCAGCAGTCGGCTTCACGTCAAATTTTAAATTGCCAGCAACACTGATATTTTGCGCACCTAAATGTTTCAGACGCGCTGCGTCATCCGCCGTTTGCGCGGCCACCGAAGTTAAACTTTGCAAGCCCACTTGCGCTAATCTGCCTAGCTTGGCATAACCCTTGGCCGATTTTTCTGAAAGCCTAGCATTTAATAAAAGCACTGGAATCTTACGCTGTTTACAGGCGGCAATCAGGTTAAACCACAGCTCAGTTTCCATCATTAAAGCAATGGCCGGTTTAAAGTGTGCCAAGAAACGATGCACTGCAAATGGCACATCGTAAGGTAGATAGACGCGTTCAACGCCATTGCCAAACAGTGCCTCGCCTGTCTCGCGGCCTGTGGGCGTGCCGTGCGTGAGCAATATTTGGTGATTTGGATACGTGGCCTGCAGTGCGTTAATTAAAGGCTCTGCCGCGCGTGTTTCACCCACCGACACGCAGTGAAGCCAAATAACGGGCTTGCATAATTTTATACTGTAAAAGCCAAAGCGCTCACCCCAATGCTGGCGATAAGCTGGCTGTTTGATACCGCGCCAAAGTAATTTAAGTGGCACCAACGGCAAAATCAAATACAGCAACACAGAATAGTAAAAGCGATTCATGCAGCATTTTCTCACAAATGTGCCATTAATTTGCGAAGCAAAAAACGCAAACAAAGAGCGAATGAAATTTAGCAAGAAATTTATTTTTAAATATATTTTTTGGTGAGTAATCACTCACCCTAGCCAAATGCAAATACTGGCTTGGTTTTGCAGAAATCGCACCAAATTAGCGCAAAAAAACATGCTAAAAATAGTATTGACGCATACAAAATAAAGGCTTAAATTTCTGCATCAGGCACAACATATTGTGTTTAAGCGCGAATTTTTTTGCTAAAAAATTGATTGTAGTTATAAATCACATAGTTAGCGCAGATGTATGTTTTTTGTATTAAAAAACATTGTAAATTTAATAGTTAATAATAAAGATTTTTAGGGAGTGAGTATGTTGAAAGCAGTCGAGCCTATGGCCAAGTCGCAAGAGAGCGCCAGCGTTGAAATTCCAATCCAGTCGGTTTCGCTGGATATCTGGGATAAAAAATATCGCTTAAAGGCAAAAAACGGCGACCATGTAGATGCCGACATGGATGCTTCATACTCTCGCGTTGCGCGCGCGCTGGCCGATGTAGAAACGACTGAAGAAAAACGTGCAGAATGGCACGAGAAATTTTTGTGGGCATTGCGTCGCGGTGCAATTCCCGCAGGCCGCATCACCTCAAACGCAGGCGCGTTAGAGCACAAACCTGCCACTTCTACCATTAATTGCACGGTTTCTGGCGTGGTTGAAGACAGCATGGACAACATTCTTAACAAGGTGCACGAAGCTGGCTTAACGCTAAAAGCAGGTTGTGGCATTGGTTACGAGTTTTCTACATTGCGTCCAAAAGGCGCATTTGTAGCGGGCGCTGGCGCATATACATCTGGCCCGCTGTCGTTTATGGATATCTACGACAAAATGTGTTTCACCGTGTCATCTGCTGGCGGCCGCCGAGGTGCCCAAATGGCCACGTTTGATATCAGCCACCCTGATGTGACGGATTTTATTAAAGCCAAACGCGAAAATGGCCGTTTGCGCCAATTTAATCTTTCTTGCCTCATTACCAAAGAATTCATGGAAGCGGTAAAAGCCGATTCTGAGTGGAAGTTGGCTTTCCCAGTGACGGAAAAAGAAGCGATTGTGGATGGCCTGAACGTCAACGACATTACGCAAGTGGTGTGGCGCGAGTGGCCAGTAAAAGGCAAATACCTTACCAAAGCGGATGGCGTAGATGCTGGCAAAGTGGCTTGCCGCGTGTATAAAACCATTAAAGCGCGCCGCCTGTGGGATGTGATTATGTCCAGCACTTACGATTTTGCTGAGCCAGGCTTTATCTTGATTGACCGCGTCAATGAAATGAACAACAACTGGTTTTGCGAGAACATTCGCGCAACTAATCCTTGTGGTGAGCAACCATTGCCGCCCTATGGCGCATGTTTATTGGGCTCGGTTAACTTAACTAAATTTGTACGTAACCCATTTACCGATGAGGCTACGTTTGATTGGGCTGAATATCGCCAAGTGGTGGGCGTGTTTACTCGCATGTTGGATAACGTGGTGGAAATTAATGGCTTGCCACTACAACAACAACGCGATGAAATCGCCCGCAAGCGCCGTCACGGCATGGGTTATTTGGGCTTGGGCTCAACCTTTACCATGATGAAAATGAAATACGGTGAAGAAGACTCGATTAAATTTACCGATGAAGTCACGCGCGTGATGGCCGAAGAAGGCTGGAATGTGGGCGTGCAGCTGGCAGAAGAAAAAGGCCCGGCGCCAATTATGGATGAGAAATTTGAAGTGACTGCCGACATGCTGGCAAAACGTCCAGAAATGGCGTCCGATGGCATTAAAGTGGGTCAAAAAATCGCGGGTAAAGTGTTGTTGGGTAAATACAGCCGCTATATGCAGCAGTTCCCTGAAGGCTTGCGTAACCAAATCGCCAGCAAGGGCGTGCGCTTTACGCACCACAGCTCAATCGCGCCAACTGGTACCATTTCTTTGAGTTTGGCTAATAACGCCAGCAACGGCATCGAGCCATCATTTGCGCACCACTATGCGCGCAATGTGATTCGCGAGGGCAAAAAATCGAAAGAAAAAGTCGATGTATTCTCTTTCGAGCTGTTGGCTTATCGCGAGTTGATTAACCCAAAAGCCATGCCATTTAGTGATAAAGAAGATGAAAAGCTGCCTGACTACTTTTTAGATTCTTCCACCATCATGGCCAAAGCGCATGTGGATATTCAAGCGGCATCACAAAAATGGATTGATAGCTCAATCTCAAAAACCATTAACGTGCCGACTGATTACGATTTTGAAGATTTTAAAAATATCTATTTGTACGCTTACGACAAAGGCTTAAAAGGTTGCACCACATTCAGGTTTAACCCAGAGGCGTTCCAAGGCGTATTGGTAACCGAGAAAGATTTAGAAAACACCACCTACAAATTTACGCTAGATGACGGCAGCGAGATTGAAGTAAAAGGCAACGAAGAGATTGAATACGATGGCGAGATTCACTCAGCCGCCAACTTATATGATGCGTTAAAAGAGGGCTATTACGGTAAGTTCTAGGTTGTCATTCCGTATCAAGTACGGAATGAAAAATCGAAGTAAAAGTTAAGGGGAAGTTTATGCAAGCAGCAAAAACGTACTTTTTAATGATAAAAAATTGGTTTGCAAACTGGTTTAAAAATAGTTGGGCTGAGTTTACGCCGTTGCAAGAGTTGCAGTATTTAGGAGAGAAATTATGGCAGTTAAAATAGATAAAAAAATCACTGGCTACGCGCTGGTTAACGAGCAAGATAAAATTGACGCTGCAACCAAAGCGGCCGAAGCCAAAGCGCAACAAAGCAATGTGGTTGCCATGGGCGAGCCGCTAAGCCGCCCCGATATTTTGGTGGGCAGCACCTACAAAATTAAAACGCCAGTCACCGAGCACGCGCTTTACATCACCATTAACGATGTGGTGATGCACCAAGGCACGCCGCAAGAGCATCGCCGCCCGTTCGAGATATTTATCAACTCCAAAAATATGGATCACTTTCAATGGATAGTCGCCCTCACCCGCGTCATGTCTGCGGTGTTTCGCAAAGGTGGCGATGTGACGTTTTTGGTGGAAGAGCTTAAAAGCGTGTTCGAGCCAAGTGGCGGCTACTTTAAAAAAGGCGGTCGTTTTGTGCCTAGTTTAGTGGCAGAGATTGGCGAAGTGGTAGAGCAGCATTTGCAATCTATCGGCATGCTTAAAAAAGTGGGGTTAGATGAACACCAACAAAAACTGGTAGAAGAAAAAC
>JAABQZ010000012.1 GCA_011391175.1 Methylophilaceae bacterium
CGCCACCTAAACCGCCACCTACTGCACCGCCCAATACTTCACCAGTGCTACCGCCAACCACGCCACCAACCGCTGTGCCCGCTGCAGCGCCTAAGCCGCCGCCTACTGCAGTTTTAGCGTTGCTATCCGCAGCCATCGCTTGGCTAGAAAATAATAGAATTGCTAATAATGAACTGTTAACTAACTTCATTGAGTCTTTCCTCTTTGTAAAAAATATGTTTTAGTACTTGCACTGTACAAGATGTTAAAAATCCACAACATCAGGTAGCGCTGATATCAATGTAAGAAAATTCTTACATTGATCAAGATGACTACTTGCTTATCAATACGTCAGGTTACTTAACGCGCATACCTAGCTGTGCGCCTACATCGGGGGATAAAATAAAAGGGCCACCATTATCATCACTGGCCGCCAGCACCATACCTTCACTCATGCCAAATTTCATTTTACGTGGTGCTAAATTGGCCACCATGACAGTTAGGCGGCCTTTTAAAGTTTCAGGATCGTAAGCAGATTTAATACCCGCAAATACTTGGCGCGTCGTAGCGTCGCCTATATCCAACGTGAGTTTGAGTAATTTTTCCGCGCCTTCTACATGCTCGGCATTTACAATCTTGGCGATGCGTAAATCTACTTTGGTAAAGTCATCAATACTGATATACGAGCCTTCAGCAGCATCGCTAGCAGCCAATACTGGTGCGGCGGCCGGCGATGCCGTTTTAATGACTGCAGGTGTGGGTGCTAAATTTTCTTTATTGGCCTCTGTCATGGCTTCAATCGCTTTGGGGTCTATACGGGTAATCAAGTGATTATATGCAGAAATTTTTTCTGGGGCGAATTGTAAGTCATTCCACAGATAGTTTCTTGGCTCGCAAAATAATACAGCGACTTTCTGCGAGACTTCAGGTAGCACAGGAGTCAGATAAATTGTTAAGACTCTGAAAGCTTTAAGTGCATCGCTACAAACAGCATGTAACTTAGACCCTATTTGATGTTGATTAGAATCTTTAGCGAGAACCCAAGGTGCCATTTCGTTAACATACTCGTTAACATAATCGGTTACACGCATAATTTCTCGAAGCGCGCGTCCATAGTCTCTAGCCTCATAATATTCGGCTATCTCTTCAATACTACCTAAAGTAACCATGGTGGCTTTTGCAGTTTCATTGATTCTATTCAGATCGGTATCTAAAATTTTCCCATCAAAATATTTACTAATAAATCCCGCTGTTCGGCTGGCAATATTGATGTACTTACCCACCAAATCGCTATTGACGCGCGCGACAAAATCCTCCAAATTTAGGTCAATATCTTCCATCGTGCTATTCAATTTAGCTGCGTAGTAATAGCGCAAATATTCAGGATTTTTGATATGGTCTAAATAGCTGCGCGCAGTGATAAACGTGCCACGCGATTTGCTCATTTTTTCGCCGTTTACAGTTAAAAAACCGTGTGCAAAAATCTGCGTAGGTTTGCGATAGCCACTGTACTCAAGGGTTGCAGGCCAAAATAGCGCATGAAAATACAGAATATCTTTACCGATAAAATGGTAAAGCTCGGTGGTTGAATCTTGCTTCCAATACTCGTCAAAACTCATTCTTCGTGACTCAGGCAATTCGCCCGCATCAACTTTACGATTTGTATCTTCCACAAGCCTCTTGAAACTTGCCATATAGCCGATTGGCGCATCTAGCCACACATAAAAGTATTTGCCTGGCGCATCTGGAATCTCGAAGCCAAAATAGGGCGCATCGCGTGAAATATCCCAATCGTTTAGGCCATTCTCAAACCACTCACCCATCTTGTTGGCGGCCTCGCCTTGAAGCGTTCCGCTTCTTGTCCAAGTTTTTAAAAAATCCTCACATTCACTTAGTTTAAAAAAGTAATGCTCAGTTTCTTTACGGATTGGCGCTGCGCCAGAAACCGCTGAATATGCGTTAATCAACTCAGTTGGGTTATAGGTTGCACCGCACACCTCACAGTTATCGCCATATTGGTCTTTGGCGTGGCATTTCGGGCATTCGCCTTTAATAAAGCGGTCTGGCAAGAACATGTTTTTAACAGGGTCGTAAAACTGTTCGATGGTTTTAGTGGCAATTTTGCCGTTGGCTTTGAGCTTTTTATAAATCGTTTGTGAAAGCTCTTTATTCTCTGGCGCATTGGTTGAATAGTAATTATCGAACTCTACCAAGAACTCTTTAAAGTCTGCGCTATGCTCCTTGTGTACCGCATCAATCAAAGCTTCTGGCGTAATGCCTTCTTTTTGCGCACGCAACATAATCGGCGTACCATGCGTATCATCCGCACACACATAATGCACGGTATGCCCCTGCATTTTTTGAAAGCGTACCCAAATATCCGTTTGAATATATTCAACCAAATGACCAAGGTGGATGCTGCCGTTGGCGTAAGGCAGTGCGGAAGTAACCAGTATTTTTCTCATAAGCGCTATTTTAACAAATCAAGCTGTTAAAATGGCGTTTTGTTTGAAATAGAATTGATAATGGCCATTACCCAAGAAATCATCCAAAGCGCGCTTAAAAACATCATTGACCCTAATACGGGCAGGGATTTTATCAGTGGTAAATCCGCCAGAAATATTCAAATAAATGGCAGTGATGTGAGCGTAGACATTGTGCTGGGCTATCCTGCTAAAAGTGTAATGACTGGCGTAAAAACGTTGATAGAAAATGGCTTGCAAGGCATTGCAGACGTTGGCAAAGTGACGGTAAATATTGGCAGCCGCATTGCAGCGCATAAGGCTCAGCAAGGCGTGACGCTACTGCCAAACGTGAAAAACATTATCGCAGTGGCATCGGGCAAAGGGGGTGTGGGCAAATCTACAACTAGTGTGAATTTAGCTTTAGCGCTGGCAGCAGAAGGCGCTACGGTGGGTTTGCTAGATGCCGATATTTACGGCCCTAGCCAACCGCAAATGCTGGGCATTAGTGGTCGCCCAGAAAGTAGCGATGGCAAAAGTATGGAGCCCATGTTGGCGCACGGCATACAAGCCATGAGCATTGGCTTTTTGGTAGATACCGATACGCCCATGGTGTGGCGTGGCCCAATGGTCACTGGCGCACTGGAGCAGTTGTTGCGTGACACTAAGTGGCGCGATTTGGATTATTTAATCATTGATTTACCACCCGGCACGGGCGACATCCAACTGACGTTAGCGCAAAAAATCCCTGTCACTGGCGCAATTATTGTCACCACACCGCAAGATATCGCACTATTAGATGCGCGTAAAGGTTTGAAAATGTTTGAGAAAGTCGGCATCCCGATTTTGGGCATTGTCGAAAATATGAGCACGCATATATGCAGCAATTGCGGCCATGAAGAGCACATATTTGGCGCTGGTGGTGGCCAAAAAATGTGTGATGACTACCAAGTAGATTTGCTGGGATCATTGCCACTAGACATGAGCATCCGCGTACTGACTGATGGTGGAAAACCGACCGTGATTGCTGAACCTGATTCTAAAATCGCCAGCATTTACAAAGAAATCGCCCGCAAAGCAGCCATTAAAATCGCCAATGCTGGGCTAGACCACAGTAGCAAATTTCCGAATATTGTGATTCAGAATACTTAAGCATTACAAATAAAAATTCCCTGCGGGCCAATATCCATCAGGCTTGCAGGGTATTAATTTTAAAGCTTATCTTAGTTCCACATCATAACAATACACATCTACACCGCACGCGGGCGTGATTAAGGTTGCTGGTATATCCACACATTTGCGCCAGTTATCGACAGCTTCTTGCTTACTTTGGCCTGTTACTAAAAACATGGCTGCGTTGGTATTGTTTAAACGATTTTGGCTCATGGTCACCCGTTCAGCAGGCGGCTTAGGCGAGTTGAACACGGGTACTGCATCTGCACTATTATCTACTACATGACCCGGAAACAGGCTTGCGGTATGGCCATCTTCACCCAACCCAAACAGCACTAAATCAAACGTGGGGACATTAGCTAAAGTTTTTGCATAGGCTTTTGCGCCTTCCACTGGCCCTAGCTCGGACGGAATAGCATGAATTTGGCTTTGGGGGATGGTTACGTGACTTAACCACACTTGTTCCACCATCAAGCTATTGCGGTCTTCATGGCCTACTGGCAAGCAACGGTCGTCGTTAATGTAAATATGCCATTTAGACCAGTCGGTAGGCATATCACGCAACAAACGGTAAATGGCGCGCGGTGTGCTGCCGCCTGCTAGTACAATCGAAAACGCACCTTTTTCTGCAATAGAGATTGCAGCATGGTTCATAATCACATCGCACACAATGTGGCGTAACGATTCAATACTGTCGAACAAATTCCAGCGTATATTTTTTGAGTGCATAATCTTTAAAAAGTGAGAATAAATCGGTGAAAAAAATTTGCGCGTATTTGACCCTATTTTACGCAAATTGTCATGCTTTTTATGCTTTTTGTGGCATAACTATTTTGCGTTAACCCGCCCATGCATTATTATATCGGGTTAAGTAAAAGGATAAAATATGCTGATTAAAGATGGTGAAGTTGTAAAGATTAACACCCCAACTGGCGACATGAATGCACATATTTTTCGCCCAGTTGCTCCTGGTAAATATCCTGCGGTTTTAATGTATTCAGAAATTTTTCAAGTGACTGGTCCAATCCGCCGCACAGCCGCAATGTTAGCTGGGCACGGCTTTATTGTGGCTTGTCCGGAGATTTACCACGAGCTAGAACCTGCTGGCACTGTGTTAGCTTATGACACTGACGGTACAGAGCGCGGCAATGCACACAAAATCACCAAAGAACTTTCGTCTTATGACAACGATGCTAAAGCAGTATTAGCATATTTAGCCTCACGCGAAGATTGCACAGGCAGGCTGGGTGTGATGGGTATTTGCATAGGCGGTCATTTGGCGTTTCGCGCCGCCATGAACCCAGAAGTATTAGCGGCCGTGTGTTTTTATGCCACCGATATTCACAAAAAATCTTTAGGGTTAGGGAAAAATGATAACTCGCTGGAACGTGCTGGCGAAATTAAAGGTGAGCTGCTGCATATTTGGGGCAAACAAGACCCGCATGTGCCACTAGAGGGTCGCAACATGATTAAAGCACGCTTGGACGAAGTGGGTACGCGCTACACTTGGCACGAATTTAACGGCCAACACGCTTTTATGCGCGACGAAGGCCATCGTTATGACCCTGAGTTGGCTCTACAAAGCTGGAACTTATTGCTTGCGCTATTCCACCGTCGCTTGGGTTACGGCGATTTGGATATACAAGCAGATGGTGCGGCCGCAGAAGCGCGACACTAGCAGGTATTAGCAAGCATGCTCTGCAAGCCAATATTGATGAGGCTTATAGGGCAGCTTAAAATGCAATGTACAATATTTTAAAGGTAATACATGACCAAAATGATTGATCCCTCTACCCTCGTATTATTCGGTGCGAGCGGTAACTTATCACGCGTTAAACTGATGCCTGGCTTATTTCGTCTTGACGCAGCTGGCCGCTTACATGATGACATGAAAATTTTGTCGGTTGGTAGAGGCGAAGTGCCTCTTGAAGCTTGGCGAGCCGACATTAAAGGCATGCTAGATGCAAAGTTCAAAGGCGGCTACGATCAAAAGGTATACGAGCGATTCATTGCACGAAATCATTACCACGCGAATCCACCAAGCGACCCAGATGCGTTTAATAAATTGCGCGATAAGCTTGCGGACGAGCGTGTGTTTCCACAAAACTTGGCTTACTTTTTATCCGTTCGTCCAACTGACTTTGCAACCATTGTTGAGCAATTAGCTGGTGTTGGACTAGTGGATGAAACCAATTATTGGCGCCGCGTGTTAATTGAAAAACCATTTGGTACAGATTTACCAAGCGCACAAGCGCTGCAAGCTGCACTCACTAAGCATCTTAAAGAAAGTCAGATTTACCGGATTGACCACTATTTGGGTAAATCTGCCGTTCAAAACGTTATGCTGACACGCTTTACCAATGCGATACTAGAGCCGCTATGGAACAACGAGTATATCGACCATGTGCAAATCACCAACAATGAAACATTAGGCGTGGGCGACCGCACTACTTTCTACGATGCTACAGGTGCACTACGGGATATGTTTCAAAGCCATTTATTGCAAACATTGGCGATGGTGGCGATGGAAAAACCGAAAGATCTGCAACCGGAAAGCATCCGTGCCGAGAAAATCAAATTACTTGAATCGATTCGTCCAATCGACGTGAGTAATATGGATAAACAGGCCTTCCGTGCGCAATATGCTGCTGGCCGTGTGTGTGTTGGTGACGGGCATGGTGAAAATGTGCCTGGCTACCTAGAAGAACTTAAGCGTGATGGAGTGGATGCTAGTAATACTGAAACTTATGCTGCAGCGAAATTGTTTATCGACAACCCTCGCTGGAAAGGCGTCCCCTTCTATGTGCGCACCGCAAAACGCATGCATGAAGGCAACACCGCTATCGCTGTTCGCTTTAAAAAAGCGCCCATGTTACTCAACGATAATCAACATCAAAACTGGCTTATTATTAATATACAGCCACGCGAATGCATCAAAATAGAAATTGAATCTAAAATTCCAGGGTTGGATATTGCCACGCGCACAATCAGTGTCGATGCGCCTCAGCGCCAAGCAGATGATGAAAGCATAGACTCTTATGAAACCCTATTACTTAATTTGATGGCTGGTGATGCTTCTCAATACTTACATATCAATGAAGTGTTGGCACAATGGCGTTTAGTAGACCCGATTGTGAAAACATGGGCTAGCGACACCCGAGCAGTTCATCAATATATAGCTGGTAGCCGCGATCCGTTGGAGTCAAAAGTAATCTTTGAAAATGAAGACCAATTTTGGCGTTATAGCATTGAACTGGGTGGCGACAAGCACTAAAATTTAGCTAAAATTTTTTATCACACATTTAAACAATGCACTTTATAATGCGCAATCTAGTGAAGGTTGTGAATTATTAAAGTGCATTATTTTTTATTGTAAAGTACAGATTAAAAGAGCATAAAACCATGAGTATTAAATCGGATAAATGGATACGCCGAATGGCGGAGCAACACGGCATGATAGAGCCGTTCGAGCCCAATCAAGTCAAGATGAATGCTGAAGGTCAACGCATGGTGTCTTACGGCACCTCAAGTTACGGTTATGATATTCGCTGCAGTAAAGAGTTTAAGCTGTTTACCAACTTAAACAGCACCATTGTAGACCCAAAAAACTTCGACCCAAATTCGTTTGTGGAAGTAAATGCCGATTTCTGCATCATTCCACCTAATTCTTTCGCGCTTGCCCGCACAGTTGAATATTTCCGCATTCCACGTAATGTACTCACTATTTGTTTAGGCAAATCAACTTATGCACGTTGCGGCATTATTGTGAACGTCACCCCGTTTGAGCCGGAATGGGAAGGTTATGTGACGCTCGAGTTTAGCAATACAACGCCTTTGCCTGCAAAAATCTATGCTAACGAAGGTTGTGCGCAAGTGCTATTTTTTGAAGCGGATGCGGATGACGTGTGCGAAACCAGTTACAAAGACCGTGGTGGAAAATATCAAGGCCAAGTCGGCGTGACGCTACCTAAGATTTAACCTAAGGAATACTAATGAAGTTCCGCTTTCCCGTTGTAATTATTGATGAAGACTTTAGATCTGAAAACTCTTCTGGCTTAGGCATACGCATGCTGGCCAAAGCCATCGAAGAAGAAGGTTTTGAAGTGCTGGGTGTGACCAGTTATGGCGACCTTACCTCATTCGCACAGCAACAAAGCCGCGCTTCGGCCTTTATTCTTTCTATTGACGATAATGAGTTTATTGAGGGCAACCAAGAAGCGCTAGAAAATTTGCGCAAATTTGTCGACGAAATTCGTTATCGCAATGAAGAAATCCCCATCTTTTTGCATGGTGAAACGCGCACTTCGCGGCATATACCGAATGAAATTTTGCGCGAACTGAATGGCTTTATTCACATGTACGAAGATACGCCAGAGTTTGTGGCGCGCTACATTTTACGTGAGGCGCGTACTTATTTAGACAGCCTGCCGCCGCCGTTTTTTAAAGCATTGACTGAATACGCCGCTGATGGCTCTTATTCATGGCATTGCCCTGGTCACTCTGGTGGCGTTGCGTTTTTAAAATCACCTGTTGGGCAAATGTTCCACCAATTTTTTGGCGAAAATATGCTACGTGCCGATGTGTGCAACGCGGTAGATGAACTCGGCCAGCTGCTAGACCATACTGGGCCTGTAGCGGCATCAGAACGCAATGCTGCGCGCATTTACAACTGCGATCATTTATATTTTGTCACCAATGGCACATCGACCAGTAATAAGATGGTATGGAACAGCACCGTTGCGCCAGGTGACGTGGTGGTGGTAGACCGCAACTGCCATAAATCTATTTTGCATGCGATTATCATGACTGGCGCGGTGCCGGTGTTCTTAATGCCCACCCGCAACCATTTCGGCATTATTGGGCCGATTCCAAAAAGTGAATTTGAGTGGGATAACATTCAAAAGAAAATCGACCGTAATCCGTTTATTTTGGACAAAACTGCAAAACCGCGCGTGCTCACGATTACACAATCGACTTATGACGGCGTGTTGTACAACGTGGAGGAAATTAAAGACATGTTGGATGGCAAAATAGATACGCTGCATTTTGATGAAGCTTGGCTACCACACGCCACCTTCCACGATTTTTATGGTGATTATCACGCCATTGGTGAAGGCCGTCCACGTTGTAAAGAAAGCATGGTATTTTCAACACAATCTACCCACAAATTGCTGGCTGGCTTAAGCCAAGCTAGCCAAATTTTGGTACAAGATGCCGAGAATAATAAGCTAGATCGTGATGTGTTTAACGAATCTTACTTAATGCACACTTCAACCAGTCCCCAGTATTCCATCGTTGCCAGCATTGATGTCGCTGCCGCCATGATGGAAGCACCTGGTGGCACCGCATTGGTGGAAGAAAGTTTGATGGAAGCTCTCGATTTCCGCCGCGCCATGCGCAAAGTTGATGAGGAATGGGGCGCAGAGTGGTGGTTTAAAGTTTGGGGGCCAGACGATTTAAGTGAGGAAGGCTTAGAAGAACGTGATGCGTGGATGCTAAAAGCGGGTGAGGCTTGGCACGATTTTGGCAACTTGGCTGAAGGCTTTAACATGCTTGATCCCATTAAAGCCACCATCATCACGCCAGGCTTAGACATTAAAGGTGACTTCTCAGATAAATTTGGCATCCCTGCGGCAATTGTGACTAAATACTTGGCTGAACATGGCGTTATTGTTGAAAAAACAGGCCTGTATTCATTCTTTATTATGTTTACGATTGGTATCACAAAGGGCCGCTGGAACACGCTGGTGGCGGCTTTACAGCAATTTAAAGACGATTACGATAAGAATCAGCCACTATGGAAGGTGTTACCGGAGTTCTGCCAAAAACAACCACGTTACGAAAAGACTGGCCTACGTGACTTATGCGAACAAATTCATGCTGTTTACAAAGCCAATGACGTCGCGCGCTTAACCACCGAGATGTATCTATCGGACATGGTACCGGCCATGAAACCGACCGATGCCTTTGCTAAAATGGCACACCGCAAGATTGACCGTGTGCCTATTGACGATCTGGAAGGCCGTGTTACTGCCGTGTTATTAACGCCCTACCCGCCTGGCATTCCACTGCTGATTCCGGGTGAGCAATTTAATAAAAAAATTGTGAATTATTTGAAATTTGCACGCGAATTTAACGAGAAATTTCCTGGGTTTGAGGCGGACAATCATGGCCTAGTAAAAAATACAGTAGATGGTAAGGCGGTTTATTTCGTAGACTGTGTCGAGAAGTAAGAGTGCTTAAAAAAGCACGAGAGATAATAGCTGCCCTGCAAGTCAATATCCATAAGGATTACAGAGCTTCAGTTTAATGATTATTTTCTAATATAAATCAAATCGCTATATTGCAGACCATTTGTAGACAAATGGTCTTTTTTTTCACTTAATTGCCACACATTTGAATCAATCGCTTCAAAAAATGCATCGCCTGCAAACTCGGCTTGCACTTCTGTCACATAGAGCTTGGTGGCATGTTTCAATCCTTCTTTATACAACTCTGCGCCGCCAATTAAAAACGGTTCTGCATCGTCAGCTGCCAGTAGCACAGCAGCTTGCAAGCTATGTGCAATAAGTGCACCTTCTACTTGATAATGGTTGTTTCGGGTAACAATAACAGTGGTGCGGCCCGGCAACAAGCGCCCTAGCGATTCATAGGTTTTACGTCCCATAATAATATGATGCCCCATGGTGAGCGCTCGAAAGCGTTTTAAATCTTCTGGCAGATGCCAAGGCAAGGTGTTATTAATGCCAATGACATTGTTTTTTGCATGCGCAACAATGAGCGAAAGTGGTTTCATGGGCGTATTATACTAGTCTTTTATTTCTAGATTAAAAATCAGAATTCACTTGCAAATTAGCTATCCAAAATCGTTTTTAAAGTTACTGCTGATTGGCTTTGCGCTGGTGATGCTGCCTTTACTGATAGCGTTTGTAAACGCCAATATCTATTTTGACAAACTCACCAAACAAAGCTTATTTAATATGTCGCAAGCGGTGGAAACCACGCGCACCAGTCGCATTTTATTAGAGGAACTCGCTGTAATGGAACGTAGTGCGCGGCAATATTTTGTGTTGAAAGATAAGTTATTGCTGACCAATTACCTGAATGCACACCGCCGTTTTAACAATGCCATCCATAGTTTACAACAGCAGCCAATGATTAAGCCGCTAGCCCCAGAACTTAAGCAATTTTCTGCGCAAGAAGCTCGCTTACATTCCAGCATCAGTCAGGCCAGTGATGCTTTTGATTACGACCAAACAATTACGGATGCGTTTATTGATTTGAGTGGGCAGGCGAATAAAATTATTCAAGAAAACAATCAGTTAATTGACAAAGAATCTGCTTTGTTTACTGCCAAAGTGGCACGCACGCAGCGCTTGTTATTTTGGCAAACGCTCACACTCATCCCACTGGCCATTATCATCGCGGGCATTATCACCTGGATGATTGCGCGACCGATTCGCCGTATGGATGATGCGATTAACCAACTAGGCTCTGGCAATTATGAACAAGCGATTAAAATTAATGGCCCTGGGGATTTACGCAAACTCGGCGCAAGGTTAGATTGGCTGCGTATTGCGCTAAAAGATTTACATCAGCAAAAGCAACACTTTTTACAGCAAGCTTCGCATGAGCTTAAAACACCGCTCACCGCTATTAGAGAAGCTAGTGAACTATTGAGTGATGGCACCACCGGTAAGCCAAGCACGCAACAGGCGGACGTGATTCGTATCTTGCGCGATAACAGTCTGCGTCTACAAAAGATGGTGGAAAACTTACTGAAATACACCGAGATTCAATTCGCCAGCATACCCCTAAATGGATCCAAGAACGATTCCAAACTTAACATGAGTTCACAGCCTCTTAGTCGTATATTAGAAGAGATTTTGCAAGCGTATGAGTTAAGCATTAACAATAAAAAAATTGCAGTGCAAATCAATACTGAAAATATCACCATACAAAACAACACTGAAAAACTACGCAACATATTGGATAATTTAATTTCAAATGCAGTCAAGTTTACTCCCGAACATGGCGAAATTAGCGTGACAGCTAGCCAAACTAAATCGACCATGACGATAACAGTAAAAGACACGGGGCCTGGTATTGCAGATAATAATAAATATGCGTTATTTGAGCCGTTTTATCGTGGCAACCAACCTAATACTGGTTTAGTATCTGGTAGTGGCCTAGGCTTATTTATTGCAAAAGAGGCTACCAACTCGCTCGGTGGGGTGCTTAGCCTCGTGCCGTGTAAAATAGGCGCTCATTTTACATTCACCATTCCAATGTCTAATTTAAACGCTTAACAAGATGAAAACACGCACATTATTATTACTATGGGCCTGCCTAGGTACGGCATGTGTGAGCCCGGCAAGTCAAACAAACTTACCTGCTAATATTAACCCGCCAGTGAAGGTCAACTCTACTAAAAACATAGATGCGATTGAATTTTTAACCTTTGCAGAAACTTTCTCTAACTCCCCTGCAGATTCGCAAAAGCAGGCGCTGATAGAAACGAACCGAGTGCTAGGGCTTAACCCTGATGACCTGTTGCATCGGATGAAGTTAGTAATGATTTATGGACTACCCAGTAGCAGCTTACCTGACACGCCCAAAGCGCAAAACCTGTTACAGCAAATTTTGCAGGAAGGTATCTTAGAAAACTCGCAACTGGCATTTTCGAATTTGCTATTTGACCATTTGGTGATGATCAATAAGGTAGCTAAAAGCAATAGCGGTGACCCGAAACGGCTAGAAAGCTTACAACAAAAAAACGAAGCCTTGCAAATTAAGTTAGATGCCACGCAGCAAAAGTTAGAGGCTGCCCAGCAAAAACTAGATGAGCTGAAGAAAATCGAAAAATCTATGGGCGAGCGTGAAGCTACGCCCAAAAAATAGGCACCGCCACACCTAAAAAATCACTTTTTACATGATGCCACTAATTTTAATTGTTGATGATGATGCAGATATTTTAAAGCTGCTAGAAATGCGGCTTGCTGCCAGTGGCTATCAAGTCGCTAGCGCCCACTCTGCACAGCAAGCCTTATCCTTATTTAATATGAAGATGCCAGCACTCGTGATTAGTGATTTACGCATGCCAGATATGGATGGGTTTGCGTTGTTCGAAGCCATACACGCACTAAACCCTACCGTCCCGTTTATTCTACTGACTGCGCATGGCTCTATCCCCGAAGCGGTACGTGCCACGCAGCAAGGTGTGTTTAGTTTTTTAACCAAACCTTTCGATAGCAAAAATTTGCTGCAACAGGTTGAATACGCCCTCAAAATTGCACCTAGCGCGCAGCATGTATTATCTGAGGATAATAGCTGGTGTGCCAACATCGTATGTAGCAGCCAACAAATGCTAAGCCTGCTGGCGCAAGCCAAATTAATCGCAGCCTCAGATGCCAGCGTGCTCATTCAAGGCGAAAGTGGCACAGGCAAAGAGCTGCTAGCCCAAGCCATACATCAAGCCAGTGCGCGAAGAGATAAGCCTTTTGTGGCGATTAACTGTGCAGCGCTACCTGAGGCCTTGCTAGAATCTGAGTTATTTGGCCATAGCAAAGGCGCTTTTACTGGCGCCACGCGCGACCATCAAGGCCTCATCAAAAACGCGCACGGTGGTACTTTATTTTTGGACGAAATTGGCGATATGCCACTGGCGATTCAAGTCAAGCTATTACGCGCCTTACAAGAGCGCGTGATTCGCCCTGTCGGCTCTACCGAGCAAATTAGCATCGATATCCGTCTCATTTGCGCTACCCATAAAAATTTGCACGAAGCGATGCAAGCGAATCAATTCAGAGAAGACTTTTATTATCGAATTAACGTGGTGAGTTTAGAGATTCCACCACTCACCGCGCGGCGTGAAGATATCGCATTGTTAGCCAACCATTTTTTAGCGCACTTAAATAAAAAGTATCAAAAGAAACTCAACGGATTTGCTGCAGAAGCGCTTGAAACCTTGCTCGCAGCACCATGGCCAGGCAATGTACGGCAATTGCAAAACATTATTGAGCAGGTGGTGGTGCTAGCCACTACGCCCATTATTACCAACAATCTGGTGCAAAAAGCACTGCAAGATAATGTTGCCAGCATGGTGTCGTTTGATGCCGCGCGCAAAAATTTTGAGCAGCAATATTTAATCAATCTACTTAAAGCTACGCAAGGCAATGTGACACAGGCAGCACGCATTGCTGATCGCAACCGTACAGATTTTTATAAGTTATTGCAGCGCCATCAAATCAATCCTGTCTTATTCAAAGACTCAGCACTCAAAGATTCACAAACCACAGATTAGCGTCGCAAATTAGCGACAAAAAAAGCCTTTAGTTTTCATCAAGTTATATTTTTTGCAAAAATACCGTCTCTAATTAGAGACGGTATTTTCTAAGAGCTTTCATGAAAATAATCTTAACTCATTGTTTTAAATAAACAAATAATTGTGGCACGGCAAATGCTAATACTAACCTGTAATAACTTTTTACTGTTTAGGAGTCACATCATGAAGAAATTAAATCAATTGAGCACATTCAATAAAGCATCAATTATGCTTATCGCTGGTATTTCTTTAGCTAGCCTTACAATTCCTTATGCAAAAGCAGAAACCAAAGTAAAAGATGTAGTGACGGAAGCGCCAGTTGATGCTGATTTCAAAAAGCTAGATGTGAACAGTGACAAAAAAATATCATTAAAAGAAGCCGTTAAAGATATATCGTTAGCGAAAAACTTTGATATGACCGACGCGAACAAAGATGGCAACATTACGCCAGATGAATTTGCTAGCTACAAAGCCAGCAATATGAAAAGTCTTGATAGCGCAGCTTCTATTGAAGCACCAGCACCTGTAACCCCATAAATTACCCGAGCAATAACCCTATAAGTCTCCCCTTAGATTTGTAGGTTTGGCCACACTGCCCAGCAGTGTGGCTTTTTTTGATTAAATATATTCGATAAATTTATTCTTTACCAATTTGATAGACTTCGTAACTTACTTCAACAATCTTACCTGTTACTGCATCAACTTCTACTTTAATTTCTTCTTTATCCGCTTCTAAAATATCAAACTCATAAGAAGCCTTGCCATCTGATTCAATCTCATACTCAGCTTCTACTACTGTACCTGGATGCGCAGCAAGTGCTGCTGCTTTAGCATCAGCCTCACTAACTTTGGCAATGGCTTTAAATTTTGCATCATCGACTTTTACTTCTTGCTCAACTTCAATGATTTTGCTGGTTTTAACATCGCATTCCACATCCCACGCTGTGCCATCTGTAGATTCAATATCAAACTCATACACAGGTTTTTTATTCTCAGATTTAAGCTCGACTTTAACGATTTTTCCATCATGTTTACTCAAGGCAGCTTTAACGCATTTACCCATACTATCGTAAGGTTTTGGCTTAATGCTGGCGTGCTCTGCTATTGCCGTTGATGTAAATGCTGCAGCCAATAAGGCAGCACCGAGTGTTAAGTGTAATTTCATGGTTTATCTCCTAAATGAATAAATGAAGCAAAAATATAAAACAAATATCTCCTCCACTACCTAGATTAGGGTAACTGCAAAAAAATTCAATAAGTGTTTGAATGATTTACACTTACTTTACATTTTTGGTTATAAATAGCCAAAAACTCGGCTGTAAACAACCGAAAATTGGCTAAACAGCAACTAGGCCTTTAATGGCTGGATGTGGGTCGTAATTTTCTAAAGTAAAGTCTTCATACTTGAAGCTGAAGATATCATTGACTGCGGGGTTGATGCGCATGGTAGGCAGGCCGCGCAACTCACGCGCAAGCTGCTCATTGACCTGCTCAAAATGGTTATTGTAAATGTGCGCATCACCCAGCGTATGCACAAAATCACCCAATTTTAAATTGCATACTTGCGCCACCATCATGGTGAGTAAAGCATAAGAAGCAATGTTAAACGGCACTCCGAGGAATATATCGGCGCTACGTTGATATAACTGGCAACTGAGCCTGCCATCAGCCACGTAAAACTGAAAGAAGGCATGGCACGGCGGCAGTTTCATTTTATCCACATCCGCCACATTCCAGGCGCTTACAATGAGTCTGCGCGAATCAGGATTAGTCTTGATGGCATTCACTACCTGCGCGATTTGGTCGATGTGCGTGCCATCTGGTTTTGGCCAGTTGCGCCATTGGTAACCATAAACTGGGCCTAAGTTGCCATTCTCATCTGCCCATTCATCCCAAATACGCACGCCGTTTTCTTTTAGGTAGGCAATATTCGTGCTGCCCTGCAAAAACCATAACAGCTCATGAATAATCGATTTTAAATGTACCTTTTTTGTGGTCAGTAACGGAAAGCCTGCATTTAAATCGTAGCGCATTTGGTAGCCAAATACTGATACGGTACCCGTACCCGTACGATCATGCTTTTGTGCACCGTGGGCCAAAACATGTCTCAATAAATCGGTATATTGTTTCATTGGCTTTTCGTCACTATAAAATCTTTAATCGCATCCACGCTAGCATCCATCACCTCAAATTTTTGCGGCAAATTTTCTATATTATTTAGACTAGCAGGCCGCTCTGGCACTTGGCCCAGCGCTTCTATAATGGCATCTTCAAACTTAGCTGGCAACGCGGTTTCCAGCACGAGCATTGGTATATCTTTATTTCTTAATTGTAGCGCAACTTTCAAGCCATCTGCGGTGTGTGTATCGATGACCACATTGTACTTAGCTTTAGTTTCACGAATGGTTTGCATACGATTTGCGTGACTGCTGCTACCTGACACAAAGCCATAATCAGCCAATTGTGGTAACAACTCTTTAATCTCAAACGCACCGCCTTTATCTACACTACTCCATAATTCGCGCACCTTTGCGCCATCACGTCCGACCAAATCGTACACAAAACGCTCAAAATTACTCGCTTTGCTGATGTCCATCGATGGGCTACTAGTGTGATAAGTATTGGCCGCACCACGTGGGCGATAAGTACCTGTTTTAAAAAACTCATCTAACACATCGTTCTCATTGGTTGCCACGATTAATTGATTAATCGGCAAACCCATCATACGAGCAATATGGCCTGCGCATACGTTACCAAAATTTCCGCTAGGCACAGCAAAATCTACCTTTTGACTGTTATTTTCAGTGACCGCGAAATAGCCTTTAAAGTAATATACCACTTGCGCAACAATGCGTCCCCAGTTAATAGAGTTGACCGCGCCTATCTTGTATTTAGCTTTAAAAGCGGCGTCGTTGCTCACCGCCTTTACCATATCTTGCGCATCATCAAATACGCCTTTTACGGCAATATTAAAAATATTGTCATCTTGCAAACTGAACATCTGCGCAGTTTGAAAGCGACTCATTTTTTGGTGCGGTGATAACATAAACACACGCACACCCTGTTTGCCACGCATGGCGTATTCGGCAGCTGAGCCTGTATCACCTGAGGTAGCACCTAAAATATTGGTGGTTTCGCTGCGCTTTTTAAGCACATACTCAAATAAATTACCTAGCAATTGCATTGCCATGTCTTTAAACGCCAACGTTGGTCCGTTGGAAAGGCTTAACAAATATAGGTTGCGTTCAAGCTTGAGTGTGGGCGTAATGTCCTCTGCGTTTTGGCCTGCGCGTATATAACCATACACCTCGGCTAGGTAGGTTTTGTTAATAATATTTTTTAAATCAGCGGCAGGGATGTCATCAATTAATCGGCTTAAAATATAAAAGGCCAAATCACGATAATTTAAACCGCGCATTGCGCTTAAATCAGCGTCACTGAATTGCGGATAGTTTTCTGGCAAGTACAGGCCGCCATCTGGCGCCAAACCACCCAACAAAATGTCGCTAAAACTTAGTGCGGGTGATAGACCCCGAGTTGAAATATATTTCATGTAGAATATGACTTTAGATACTGCAATAAAAAGCATATTATAAATGGTTTAGTGTTTATAAAACACTGATTGCACTTAAGCTAGCAAATGACTAAAAGTTAACTTGACTGTAACCCAGCAAAGTACCAGTAGCAAAAGCCAAATCAATTTGCGCCACTTGATAATCCGTAATCGCTTTAATCTCTTTCATTTGCGTCTCGCCCAAGCGAGTAAGCATTTCTAATACTTCAGTCATGGTGCGCAAGCCCTCTTTAAATTGTTTAAGTTCGGCCTCATAATTTAAACCTGCAATTAGTACTTGCTGGCGCGCAGTCAAAATACGCTTCCATTGTTGGTTTTGTATATCTAACGCATCTAAAATCTCTTTACGTACTGCCATGGTTTGCAGAGTTTTGTTAGATAATCGCTGTAAACGCTGTTGCACAGCTTGGTTAAGGCGCGAAAGACGTGCCTCATTAGTGACTGGCATTTCAAATTTAAAACCTACATACCAATCCGAAAAGTTACCTAGCTGATTAAAACTGTCTGAAAATTGACTACCCGTTTGAGACAAAGCACCGTAACTGTAATCCAAGTTAAACACAGGTAGAGTTTGATTTTCTAGATAACTGATTCTGGTTGAGTCTTCAGTTAATTTTAGCTCTAATTCAAGCAGCTCTAGTCGATTAACCAATGCTTTATCAATCAATTTTTCCGGTTGAAAATCAAATTGAGTGAGTGATGGATTAGTTTCGGGAATAAATCCCTCTTCGGTTTCCAGCATAAAATCTGCATCGTTAAGAAAAAACTTAAGTTGCCGCTGAGCTAACTTTAAGTCAGTGGTGGCGAGGATTAACTGTTCCAGCCTATCTGCTACACCGATTTCAGCACGGTTAACTTCTACCGCTGCTGTAAGGCCTTCTTTTACACGCTTTTTTACCATATTTAAGTTTTCAGTCGCATATTGGTGCTGTTGCGTGCGCACTTCAAGCTCTACCCATGCTTGATTCAGCGCCCAATAAGCTTTATCGATGGTGGCTAAAATGCGTATGGATTGCAAACGTGTGCGTGCTTGCTGACCTAATTGCTCTAAGTTAGCGATATTAATACTGGCCTCATTATTAGCCACACCTGCATCGCGCAATAAAGGCTGGCTAATTGAAAATTTTAATGCGCTGTTATATTCCTCTTTACCAAAACGGCTAGGACTATCTTTGTAGGCTAGTGGCGTACTTAATTTAACGACACCTCCTGAACGTAGCGGCACCTCAATACCTACCTCAGCATCAAACGCCTCCTTGCGCTGCTCTAAATTGGTCAGTTTGACTACTTGGTTATTAAGCGCAGCATTATCTGACGATAAGCCTGCCAATTCAGCGCTTGCGCTGGGTAAATCTTTGCGGCCATACTTAGCATTTGCAAAAATAATATTATCAAATTTTGCACGCTCAACATTGAGTTTCTGCGTAGCAATAATCGGGTCGTACTGAATAACTTTTAAGGATAAATTATTTTCTAGTGCCTTTTGCCGTGCTTCTACAATGCTTAACGGTGTATAAGGCGCGTCGCCTTTGTGAGCGTCTTTATTTAAGTTACGCAAGACTTTCATAGCGTTGCCAACGGTATTTTCTTTTGCGTCTAAAATCGCCTTATTTACATCAATAATCAATTTTTGTGTTTGACTATTTTGTGTCTCGCTCATTTGTTTATCAGTTAGGCTTTTTTGCGCTTCATCTAGCGTAATCAGCTTCTCTTGTCCAAGCTCGTTAAAATCTAAGCCTTCTGGCGATTGCATACGATTTTCTAGCTGTAGGCTGGGCTTATTATTGTCCGCATTGCTGGCAAATGGCATACTCAGCAATAGGCAAAAGTATATTGCTTGCTTTGACATTAAATAGATGAATTTTAGGCGTTTATATACTGGCATATTAAATACTAAGACTTGATAGCTGTTACCGCTGGCGCACTTGGTAACTCTGGCGGAAAGCCGTTAATTAAACGCCATAGCTCATACCCAATCGTTACTCTGTTTAGTAAAATCCAGCCTTTTGCATTTGCACCTTGCCTGAGATAGCGCGTATTGGGCCACGCTTGCGTACCTTTGGCTGGCACCACCATCACACGAAAATTACCCAAACCATCATCACTCGCATCGATAAACTTTACTTGTCCAACAAAAGTGCCGATAGCCACATTTGGCCAACCATTCACCTGTACCGCTGGCCAGCCTTCAAACTCAATACGCACTTCAGCGCCAGGCGTTACTAATGGTGCATCGCGACCATTCACCATTAAGGCGACCGCTCGGCTACTATTTTCAGGAATAATCTCCAGTAAAACCTCGCCACGCGTAACCATTTGAGACTGTGTATTCACGGTTACACGATGTACCATACCAGAACGAGGTGCCAGAATACGCTGCGCTGTTTGGCGAGATACATTAACCTCGGCATCAACCATACGTTGCTCGCTTTCTGCAATTTCCGATCGAATTTTATTGATTTGACCTTGTGCTGATGCGATTGAGGTCTCAGCATCGGCGCGCGCTTGCTGAATTTCAACTTGTGCAGACTTTTCTTCAGCTCGGGCTAATTCTAGCTGTGCTCTGGCACTATTGAGTGTGCGATTAGCAATGATATTATCTCGCTCTGCAATTTCCTTATCCCGATTGGAAACCAAGCCATCTTTCAATAGTCGCTCCATACGGGCAATTTGAAAACGTGACGCCTCTAATGTCGCCTCACTTGATGCAATAGCCTCTGTTGCGGCGCGTACTTTTTGTCTTGCCATATCTACTTTAAATTGTGCAGATGACACTTTGTTATCACGCACCGCATAATAACTTTGTAGCTGCAGTTGATAAGACTTCTGTTCGTCTAGTTTGGCGTTTAAGCGACTTTGCGTGTTAGTGAGTTGCTCACCGAGCCTTTCAGTAAAAAGTGGGTCTACATCTGATATTTCTAGCAAAACATCACCGGCTTTTACAATTTGCCCCTCTTGCGCGTACCATTGTTTAATAATCCCGTTAACCGGTGCATCGACCGTTTGTTTGCGCTCTGTAGGTGAAAATGCTACCACCTTACCTTTACCCTGAATATTTTGTAGCCAAGGCAAAAATAACATAATGACTGGCAACACAAAAAAGCAAATCATTAATATTCTTGCTAATCGCTTAACATAGCTTGGCGTTTGAGCTAGATGCATCACCCCCTCTAACAACGCGTGATGTGCTGACTGATCTGCCACTATAGCCCTCCTACTTTGCCGACAGCTAAATCGACTATGGTATGACAATGGCTAGCAACTTCCACTTTGCTAGTCAAAATAACAAGTGTACAGTCAGGGTTGAAACTAGCCATAAATTGTAGCGCTTTTGTTAATTGCGCATTGCTTAACTCGTCAAACAAACCATCAATTACCAACAAGCTGGGCTTATTAATCACTGCACGCGCAACCATCAGTAGTTGAGCTTGAGAAGCATTAAGCGGCGACCCATTACCGCTCAATATTGTATCAAGGCCAGCAGGCAACTCTGCAGTTTCTGTTGCGATATTTAGACCCGCCAAAACCGCTTGCACTTGGCTAATATGAATCGCTTCATCAAACAAGCGAATATTTTCTAATATTGATTCTTCTAATATTTGTACTTGGCTCGCAACACCAATTTGCTCGCGTAAATTCGCTAAATTTAACTGACGAATATCAATATTGTTAATGTAAATTGTGCCCTGCGAAGGTAGCCTTAACGCAGTGATTAAATCGCAAAGTGTGCTTTTGCCGGCACCCTGAGCGCCTAAAAATGCAGTGCTATTGCCCTTTTCTATACTAAAGCTCAGGTCATCAATCACGTTACGTCGTGCTAAATAGCAGTAGCTAACCTTATCAAAAGTTAGCGTAACTGGATGGCTAAGTGCAATGTGATTTGATTTACATACGTCCCTAGGCAGGTCTTCTAAAGCACCAATTTTATCAATTGCAGCCACCATATCGTAATAGGTTTCTAGCTTTTTAACAAAGCTGATAAAGGCACTTAACACACCAAAAATAATTAATTCTGCCGCCACAAACTGGCCTAAGTTAATTTCTCCACGCATGACTAACAAACCGCCAAAAGCCATAATCGACGTACCTGCTGCCGCATAGGTAACAACAGCTAATATATTTTGCTTTAATAACAAACTAAAGTGTTGATGGCGACTTTTTAAATACTGCGCAATCAACTGCTCGGTTTTACTTTTCGCTAGCTGGTGCCCATGGCTAAATTTGAATATATGTAGATTTTTTGCAACTGTTTGCAACCACGCCACCATATCGTATTTTGCGTATGATTCTGCAATGGCATATTTAGCTGCATGATGCCCCAACACATATACAATAAATGCAGCTACCGCCAACATGCCTAACACAATCACGGCAAAATAAAAGCTGTAAAACATGAGCACAATACTGCCTATGATTAACTGCATAACAGCTGACAACCCATTGGTTAACAACAGATAGGTTGCTTTTTGGATGGTGCTCACATCAAAAAATCGGTTCATTAACTCAACCGAGTTATATTTGTCATACACCTCAGCAGGCATTTGGTGTGCTGTCACGGCAATATCTTGCGCCGCGCGCACAAAAATGCGGCGTTGAATACGCTCTACCACATAATATTCAAGTACATATAGAGCGCCTGATAAACACAATAGAGAAAACAACATCAGTGATACCACAAAGAGTGGCTGTGCTACCCCACCCATCGTAACGATATTCACAAGTGTTTGAACAGCAAGAGGAAGTGCAAGACTTAAAAGACCAATTCCCACGGTGAGCCCACTCACCATGAATATATCGTTTTTTTCGAGTGCGATTAATGTTGCAATGCGCTGTGATGTGGTTTTTAACTGACTTTGCACCATAAACCTTAGTATTATCTGAATTTAAATTTCGCTAGCGACTTAGTTAGCACATAATTAAATTAGTTTCTTTAATGGATTTCACTTATTTAACTCTTCCATACGAATTTTGACCACTTTACCGACAATCGCTGGCAGCGCTTCAATCGCCGCAATGCCCACATCCATATTTTTTTCTTGGGTAATATGCGTCAAAATCACAATATCGGCCTCAGTTTCGTTGTCCGCTGGCTCTTTTTGCAGCATGGCATCAATCGATATATTTAGATCAGCCAAAATCTTAGTGACCCCAGCCAGTACGCCTGGCTTGTCTGAAGCGCGCAAACGCAAGTAATAGGCGCTATGCACCTCTGCAATGTTTAGCACTGGCAAATCGGCGATACTGTTGGGCTGAAAAGCCAAGTAAGGCACGCGCTGTTCTACACTGGCATTCTGCAAACGCGCCACATCCATTAAATCTGCCACCACTGCACTGGCAGTTGGCTCCGCGCCTGCGCCAGCGCCATAATAAAGCGTTGGGCCAACTGCGTCGCCCTTCACTACCACTGCGTTCATGGCACCATTGACGTTGGCCACCAAGCGCTTTTCTGGAATAAGTGTAGGATGGACGCGCAACTCAACACCTGCATCGGTACGTTTCGCAATCCCCAGCAATTTAATACGGTAACCCAGCTCTTCAGCGTATTGAATATCGGCCTGCTGTAACTTGGTGATGCCTTCCGTGTAGGCCTGCTCAAATTTCATCGGCATACCAAACGCAATCGCAGACATAATGGTGAGCTTATGCGCAGCATCAATCCCTTCCACGTCAAACGTCGGGTCAGCTTCGGCGTAACCCAAACGCTGTGCTTCGCCTAATACATCTTTAAATGCCAAGCCTTTTTCACGCATTTCGGAGAGTATAAAATTAGTAGTGCCGTTAATGATACCGGCCAACCATTCAATTTTATTGGCGCCTAAGCCTTCGCGCAGCGCTTTAATAATAGGAATGCCGCCTGCCACTGCCGCCTCGAACGCAACGATGACATTTTTTGCCAGCGCCGCCGCAAAAATCTCATTGCCATGTAAAGCCAACAATGCCTTATTAGCTGTCACTACATGCTTACCATTTTCGATGGCTTTAAGCACTAACTCTTTGCTTAATGTATAGCCTCCGATCAGCTCTACCACAACATCCACATTCGGGTTGTTCACCACTGCAAATGCGTCGTTGGTCACCTCCACGTTGCCGCCAGTCAGTGTTTTAGCATGCTCAACGTTTCTATCGGCCACTTGCACCACGTTAATGGCCACGCCAGTGCGGCGCGTGATTTCAGCCGCATTACGTGTTAAAACAGCATAAGTACCACCGCCAACCGTGCCGATGCCCAACAGACCTACACGGAGTTGTTTCAAACTAGGTTGTTTCAAATCGTCTTGTTTCAAGCTAAGGCTCCATGCTTTTTTCTGTAATTTTCTAAAAATCTGGCAATGCGTTTCATCGCTTCGGTCAGGTCATCCACATTGGGCAAAAATACCACTCTAAAATGATCGGGCGTTTTCCAATTAAAACCAGTGCCTTGCACCAGCAATACTTTTTCTTCTAGCAATAAATCTAATATAAATTGCTGGTCATCTTCAATTGGGTAAATTTTTGGGTCAAGTTTGGGGAACAAATACATCGCCGCTTTTGGCTTGACACAAGACACCCCAGGAATAGCGGTGAGCATGTCGTAAGCCAAATCACGCTGCTTGCATAACCTGCCCGCAGGCGCGACTAAATCCTCAATACTTTGATAGCCGCCCAACGCAGTTTGTATGGCGAGTTGCCCTGGCACATTGGCACACAGCCGCATGCTAGCCAACATATTCAAACCTTCAATATAATCAGAAGCGTGGTCCTTTTCACCTGAAATCACCATCCAACCTGCTCTGTAACCACAGGTACGATAATTTTTAGATAGTCCATTAAAAGTCACAAACAGAACATCATCGGCCAGCGAAGCAATTGAGGTATGCACATTTTCGTCATACAAGACTTTGTCGTAAATTTCGTCTGCAAAAACCACCAAATCATGATGTCTGGCAATTTCAATAATGCCTTCCAAAGTTTCGCGCGGATACAGTGCGCCTGTAGGGTTATTCGGGTTAATCACTACAATGCCGCGTGTATTGGCAGTAATTTTTGCCTCAATGTCTTTTAAATCTGGCAACCAGCCAGTGGCTTCATCACACAGGTAATGCCGCGCAGTACCGCCTGCCAAAGTCACAGCTGCGGTCCACAAGGGGTAATCTGGCATCGGTACCAACATTTGGTCGCCATTATTCACCAGCGCCTGCATCGCCATCACAATCAGCTCAGAAACACCATTACCTATGATGATGTCATCCACCGTCACGCCCTTAATATGCTTGGCTTGGGTGGAATGCATAATCGCTTTACGTGGTGCAAATAGGCCTTTACTATCGGTATAGCCGCCTGCATTACTCATGTTGCGAATCACGTCTTGCATGATTTCTTCTGGCACTTCAAAGCCAAACGAGGCGGGATTGCCTATATTAAGCTTAATGATGCGCTGGCCTTCATCTTCCATTTGGCGGGCGCGCTGCAGCACTGGGCCACGAATATCGTAGCAAACGTTGGCAAGCTTGTTAGATTTGGATAGTTTTTTGGGAGAAGTCATAAGGCGTAAGTTTACCTTAGAATGGGCTTCTCGTTCAATGTAAGGCACGCCGAAACCATGTTAAAAATTAGGTTAAAATAGTCGCATGAAGCTACATTTAACCACCGCAGAAAATAACTACTTAATCACCGCGTATGGCCTAGGTGATGACGGGCATTTTGTTGAAATAAATAAACAAAAATATGCGCAAAACTTAATTGTGATGGCTAATCAACTCATACTAGATTGGCAAATGGCAGATTTATCTAGCTTAAGCACAGCGCATTTTGATGAACTGATTGAATTAAAACCTGAAGTGGTGTTATTTGGCACAGGTGAAAAACATCAGTTTTTGCACCCAGAAGTCTATCAAAACCTGACTGCGCAAGGCATTCCGCTAGAGTGCATGACCACCGCCGCAGCGTGCCGAACCTACAATATCTTGATGAGCGAAGATCGCAATGTAGCGGCAGTTTTGCTAGTTTAAGTGTTCAAAATCTAACGCATTAACACAGGTGTAAAAATAGGCATTAAACAAGCCGCCCTGTAAGCCTTATGGATACTGGCTTACAGGGCTGCTGTTTATTGTTATTGCAAGCTTACATACCTAAAAAATACCGCAATCAGTGCTTACTCCAAACTGTCTATGCCATCCCACGCAGGTTTCCCATCCGTACTGACGATGTACTTTTTTTGATAGACTTTTCTGATAAGTAAATTAACTTCTTTAAATTCAGTCAATAGTTTATCGCAATCATGCCTATTTGCCGCGCCACATCTAAACGCCATGTCTACATACACATGATCTGTTGAGCCTACGTCTATCATGCGCTTAATGAGACTAGGGTGTGCATAATGACTCGGCTCAGTAAACGCCCATTCTAAATTTGGCTTTTCATTGACCACATACCATGCACCGCTGCGCTGTTGCCATCCAAAAGGCCTCGCATTGGGTTTATTGGTAACATCGTTGCGCGCTCTAATCGCCTTAAATGCAACGTCAGTACTGTGATAACCTATCGCAATCACATAGGGTGATAGGACTGGCATAAGTTTTTTTTTGCTTCTTTTGTTGGTTGCGGCTTCCGCACTCATTGCGACAAGCGCTAGCACTAGACAAATAATATAAGCCATTGATTTCATACTGCCTCCATGCGGGCACCCTAATAAAAGTGGCCTGTAAAATTGTCCATCAGCGTTGTGGCGTGAGTGTTAATTGCAAGCCACTATCGGTTACTAACATGTCTTTTGGTGCATAAGTAGTACCGCCAAATTGTAGGTCTTCTGGTTTAACAGTATACAAAGTTAAGCCATTTAACATTTCACCGCCCACAGTTTGGGCCATGGCATTAAAAACTTCGTTAAACTTACTATCGGCACCCTCAAAGTTAACATTTTCAATTTTTGGTTCATCTAATACCACCGTACTAGTCGTAGCATCAAAGCGCAATTTACCAGAAATACCCAGCTTACCTGCTAAACTTTTATCGAGTAACTGGCTGCTGAGCTTGGTATCCATCGTTGTCATCATGCGACCAGTCGTTTTGTCAAAAGTGACCAATGAATTAGATAAATTGACATCAAATACTTTAAGCAACGAGATAGGTAAGGCTAATTTCTCGTTTAACTTTTGCGCAATTTGGTCACCTGTCACATTTACCGTGCGGTCGCCCATCATGGTGGCGCAACTGCTTAAAGTCAGGGCAATTAGCCCGATTAAGATTTTTTTCATGTAGCTCTCCTCATTATTAAGCTACAACGCGCCTTACAGATTTTTGGTTGATAGTGTCAATGTGGCGTTGGTGCCGCCAAAGCCAAAGCTGTTGGATAATGCAGTGGTGATTTTGACGTTATCAATGCGCTTGGTGGCAATTGGCAAGCCAGCTGCAGCGGGGTCTAAGTTGTCGATATTGGCTGATGCGGCGATGAAATTATTTTCCATCATGATTAAGGTATAAATCGCCTCATTGACGCCCGCAGCCCCTAACGCATGGCCACTTAACGATTTGGTTGAGGCAATGGCGGGTAATTTACCGTATGCGCCACCTGAGAACACATTGCTAATCGCTTCCAGCTCTTTGGTGTCGCCCACTGGCGTGCTGGTGCCATGCGTATTGATGTAATCGACATCTCCAACACCCTCTAAAGCTAGTTTCATGCAACGCTCTGCGCCCTCACCACTTGGCGCCACCATGTCGTAACCATCTGAAGTAGCACCGTAACCGACCACTTCGGCATAAATTTTTGCACCACGTGCTTTGGCATGCTCGTACTCTTCTAACACCACAATGCCGCCGCCACCAGAAATCACAAACCCATCGCGGTCTGCATCGTAAGTACGGCTCGCTTTATCTGGTGTTTCGTTATATTTGCTACTGAGTGCACCCATCGCGTCAAATAGGAAAGACATGGTCCAATGCTCTTCTTCACCGCCACCAGCAAATACAATCTCTTGCTTGCCGAGTTGAATCTGCTCTACACCCGCACCTATACAGTGGGCACTAGTAGAACAGGCAGAGCTGATGCCGTAATTCACCCCTTTAATTTTGGCACCTGTAGCCAAGCAAGCTGCAATACCGCTGCTCATGGTTTTGGTCACCATATACGGTCCTACGCGACGAACGCCTTTTTCCGCCAGTGTATTGGTACTTTCCAACATGCTTTCTGTAGAAGTGCCACCTGCGCCTACGATTAAACCTGTACGCACATTTGAAACAAGGTCTTCAGGTAATTTAGCATCTTCGATAGCTTGCTGCATTGCTAGCCAAGCGTAAGCGTGGCCTTTGGCCATAAAACGCAATAACTTACGGTCAATCAATTCTTCAATGTTGAGATTTTTAATCGAGCCCGCTACCTGCGAGCGCAAGCCGCGCTCAGCATACTCTGGCTGAAAGCTAATCCCAGAACGGCCTGCATACAGACTCTCTTTTACCTCAGCTTTATTATTACCAAGGCTTGATACAATGCCTAAACCTGTAATCACCACACGACGCATTTCGTGCTCTCCCTAAATCTTAGCTTTTTATTATTAGAAATTAAACTTTAAAAATTATCTGTACGAGTAAACAAGCCGACGCGCAAATCATTGGCTGCATAAATCTCACGGCCATCTAAAGTCATGGTGGCATCAGCAATCCCCATCACTAATTTTCGCATAATCACACGTTTTAAATCGATAGTATAAGTCGCCATTTTAGCAGTTGGAAGTACCTGCCCACTAAATTTTACCTCGCCTGCGCCTAGCGCACGGCCGCGCCCTGGACCACCCGCCCAACCTAAATAAAACCCCACCAACTGCCACATCGCATCTAAGCCCAAACAACCCGGCATCACTGGGTCCCCTGTGAAGTGACATTCAAAAAACCACAAATCTGGCGTGATATCAAGTTCGGCAATAATCTGCCCGTTGCCATATTTTCCACCCTCATCGGTGATTTTTACAATGCGGTCAAACATCAGCATGGGTGGCAATGGCAATTGTGCATTGCCCTCACCAAACATCTCTCCCCGTCCACACTTTAATAATTCCTCTTTGGTAAAACTATTTTGTCTAACAATAGGTTGTTTTTGCATTATCTATATACTTTGAGTGGTTTTAATTATGATTTTATGTATTTAAGCTATTTTCGCTGGAAAACGCATTTAGCGAAAGCAATATCTGCAAACTATTGTGTAAATTTTAGGCATGTATTCATTAAAAATCCAAATAAAACGCAAAGCATTTACTGGCTATATGCAAATGGAAGACTATTGTTTAGAAAAAACCTCCACTGCCGATAGCGCGCAACGTCTAGCAGAACAAGTCATTTACGAGTTCAAACATTTGGTAGTGTAGACATGCGACGTGTAGATTTTAAACTCATCTTACCTAATCAGCACATCTGACACCTGACCTGTATGCCAATATCCATGAGGCCTACAGAGCATGCTTTTATGGCTTTAAATCACCAGGACAGCTTTATTCAACTTAAATAGTTACAGCAAACTATACAAACCTGTATACAGTTTATAAATATTCATTTAGTATTATCATTTGTAGAGATATAAATAAACCTGCAGCAAACCAAGTGCTATAAATTTACAGTAATCCAAATTAACCATTTTTTAGGGAAATCTCAATGAGCGACCGTCAATTGGCCGACTGGCGTCAACATGCGCTAACTTTAGAAGCTGAAGTGAATAAAGTGGTGGTTGGCCAAGCCAGCCCTATCCGCTTAATTACGACCGCGATTTTCGCGCGTGGTCACGTGTTGCTTGAGGGTGATGTAGGTGTAGGTAAAACCACGCTACTACGTGCCTTTACGCGTGGTATTGGGGGCGGTTACCAGCGTATTGAAGGCACCATTGACTTGATGCCTAACGATTTGGTATACCACACTTATTTGGGTGAAGATGGTAAACCGCATGTAAGCGCTGGCCCGTTACTCATGTCTGGCGAAAACTTGAGCGTGTTTTTCTTTAACGAGATTAACCGCGCACGCCCACAAGTGCACTCATTGCTATTACGTGTGATGGCCGAGCGTACTTTATCTGCATTTAATAAAGAGCACACTTTCCCTCACATGATTGTGTTTGCCGACCGCAACCAAGTGGAACGCGAAGAGACATTTGAAATTCCATCAGCTGCGCGTGACCGCTTTATGATGGAAATCCCGATTATTGTGCCAAATGACGATACGATTATGTCTAGCCTGATGTTCGATACGCGCTTCCATAATGCGGATGCCTTAATCGACACGGTTAAAGCCGATGTGTTGCAATTTGACCAGCTAAACGGCTTCTCTAGCGTGATTCAAAAAAGCGTGACGGCATCGCCTACGTTAGAAAAATATGCACTTAATTTGTGGAAAGCCACGCGCAACCCAACAGATTACGGCGTTAAAGTAACCAATGTAGATATGAGCCGCCTTGTGCTCGCTGGTGCTAGCCCACGCGGCATGAGTATGATGTTGCGTGCCGCACGCGTAAACGCCTGGCTAAATGATCGCACCGCCATTACGCCTGAAGATATCCACGCCGTATTCCACGCAACGGTTGCCCACAGAATTGTGTTTAGCCCTGTATATGAAATGCGCCGTACCGAGATTGCACGTGAGATGTTGAGCAACATTGTCAACGTCGTTGCTGCGCCTTAATAGCCAGCTTGTAAACAATGTCAATCGAGGATATCAAAGAGTTCAGCTACCACATCGGTTGGCGTAACCGTGGGCGCCACCCTGGCCGCCATGCAAGCACACAACGCGGCATGGGCATGGAGTTTATTGGGCATACTTCACTTCTTAATTATCCCGACCCACGCCGTATCGATTTGCGCCAAACGCTGCGCGACCCGTTAGAACAAGTCTATGTCAGGCTGTTTAACCAAAAAAGTGCGACGCCAGTATTTGTAATTTGCGATTTATCGGGCAGCATGAATTTTGGTGCCAAAGAACGCAAAATTCGCAAAGCAGCGGATATTGCAGAATCTGTGGCAAGATCTGCCACGCGCAATGCTGATCCATTTGGTTTTGTGGGTTTTGATGATGTTGTTCGTGAAGATTGGATTAGCACTTCATCATTTAAATCACATCGCGCCATTGAACTGGCCGAGCGTCTAAAAGAATATCACCCACAGCATGTTTCTGGCGCGGGCGTTAGTGATGTGTGGCGTTTTTTACCACGCGAGCGCTCACTGGTGTTTATGATTTCTGATTTTCATATGCCGATGTCGCAACTTGAGGAATCCTTGTCAAACTTAACGCGCCATCATATTGTGCCTGTGGTGTTGTGGGATGCCGACGAATATAAAAACTTGCCTGAGTTTGGCATTACCGCAGTGACCGATCCTGAGTCTGGTCAAAAACGTACCCTATTCTTGCGCAAAGGTTATCGCGACAAAATCGTTAAATCATTTGAATCGCGTCGGGAAGAAATTTACAAACTATTTATGCAATTTGATATGCCACCATTTTATGTGGAAGGCGATTTTGATGCCGATATGCTGACTGAGTATTTCCACCAATTTGTAGCTGCTTAAAAACTAAACACTTATGAAAAAATTAATGCGCAATTTATTACTGTCGATGATGCTTAGCTTAAGCACAGCAAATGCTTACGCGCTAGATGTGACAAGGCTGCCAGATGTAAAAGAGGGCATCGTTAGCATTCAAACCCAAGACCCCATTAAAGATGTAGGTTATGTCATTGGCGATGTAGTGACGCGTCACATTACTTTAACCATTAAAAAACCTTATGTACTGATTGAAGAGTCGCTCCCAATTGTTGACTACGAAAAAACTTATCGTGGCAAACCGATTGGTGTTTATTTAAGCGCGCTTAAACACACCAAAAAAGATGAAGGCGATGAAGTCGTGCACCAATTAACACTGGACTATCAAATATTCACGTCGAGTGTCGTTGCTAAGCGCGCAGCTGTACTAGCGGAATATGTGCGTTTATTGAATACTGAGTCTAAAGATAGAGAAGTGGTCAAATATCGCGTACCGATGTGGGAGTTTGTCATTTCCCCGCTGTCTGTGTTTGGTCAGATTAAAGTAGAAGATGACATGAGTCAATTTAGAGGTCCTTTGCTGATGGATGCCAGCAAGGAGAAAACCCGCCTTAAAACGGCGTTGGTACTTTTAGTATTAAGCTTGCTGGGCCTACTTTATATCGTTGGCAAAAATGCTTGGTTACCACGCATGGGTGGTCCATTTGCCAAAGCTTATCGCACCATTAAAAAACAAACCAATACACCACAAGGCATACAAGAGGCGGTTTCTAGCATGCATGCTGCGTTAAACACATCTGCTGGACATAGCCTATTTACTGATAATCTGGATGCATTTTTAGCAAAAAGACCCGCCTTTAAAGCGATTAAATCTGAGATACAACAATTCTTTGGCTTATCCAACCAAGTGTTTTTTGAGGCGAATACCAAACATGACGTGGGTGCCGAACCGGTTGCTTGGCTTAAACAATTTTGCCGTCGCTGTCGCGATTGCGAACGCGGCCTGATTCCTGACGCGTTGAGCCCAAAAAGTAAGGCTTAAGCATGGCATTTTCGCATCCGTGGTTATTGTGGTTGCTACCCTTGGCTTTATTGCCTTTGGTGTTTCAGCGCGCACATAGCAAAAACTATTCATGGCTAGAGATGTTGCCTGCCGACCCACTATCAGACCTGGTTGGCCTGATTTTAAAAGCGTTAGCAGTGCTTACGCTGCTTTTTATTGTGCTGGGATTAAGCGCACCGCATACCAACCAGCAAGAAATTGAGCGCATCGGTGTGGGTGCTCAAATTGCTCTAGTGTTAGATAGAAGCGCCAGTATGGACGACCCCTTCTCAGGCACAGGCAGTGTTGCAGAAACCAAATCTGGCGCAGCGGCACGCTTGATTACCCAATTTGTACAATCACGCAAAAACGATATGTTGGGCATGATTACTTTCAGCAACTCGGCGATGTATGTGTTACCGCTGACTGAAAATAAAGACACCATGGTAGCCGCCGTGCGTGCCACTGCTGGCAATGCGCTATTTCAAACCAATATTGGTAGCGGTCTTACCTCTGGCGCTGGCTTGTTTGAAAAAGTACCAGACTCTGGCTCTCGCGCAGTCATCTTGCTATCGGATGGTGCTGGCCGTATTGGCTCTGATGCGCAACAAAAAATACGTGATTGGTACGACCGCATGCACATTAGCCTATATTGGATAGTATTGCGTCAACCAGGCGGTTTGAGTATTTTTGACAAAACTTATAAGCCTGACCCTGATAAAGCGCTGCCTGCCGAAATTGAGCTATATGAGTTCTTTAAAACCATGAAAACGCCGTTTAATGCTTATGAAGCAGAAGACCCAAAATCACTGCAATTGGCGATTGAAGATATTAATCGTAAAGAAAAAAAGCCGATTAAGTACTTAGAAAAAATTCCTGGTAAAGATTTATCTAACCTTTGTTTTATATTAGCCGCCTGCATGATTGCACTGTTGCTGGGCGTAAAATACGTAGAGGTCAAAACATGGCATTAAACCTTACATCGCAAAATATCAGCCTAAAAGTCTCGCGATTTTTTACGGTTAAGAAACTCACATGGGCATTCAGTATTATCGCTTTACTGAGTGCAGCAGGCAGTGTTTACAGCTACCAACGTATCGGGCAAATTGATGCGTTTAATCAAGCCGTGCTGGCTGGAGAGCCTCCAGAAACTGACCGGCAGAGCTTTGAAGCCAAGTTTGCCACCGCGTTATATTTAGCCAAAAAAGAACGCTATAAAGAATCTATTTTACTATTTACCGCATTGATGCCTATTGCTGCTGATAACAACCAGAAATCGGCGGTGCAATATAACATTGGCAATATTTCATTTTTGCGTGGGCTAGCGATTAACGGTAACAATATGACGGTTAAAGCTGAAGCTGAATACCTAGTGCGCCAAGCTAAAACAGCCTATGTCAATTCACTCAAGTTAGATAACAGCCATTGGGATGCAAAACATAATTTAGACCGCGTACTGGGCATGCTGCCAAGCACACCCACTCCTGGCGTGGGTGATGGTGAAAAAGCCGGCCTTATTATGGGAAATGTGCCCGTGGGATTGCCTTAGTCATTTGTAAATATTATGCATAAACTAGTTAACTATTTTCGTCATCGCCGTGATATTACGCTGCTGAGCATTGCGCTGTTGTTGCTTGTGATTGCGTTGTTTAAACCAACCATTCCTATCAAGCGCAACATTTACAGCTACATGTTGGTGGCAGATATATCGCAAAGTATGAACGTCGTCGATATGCAGCTAAATGGCAAGCCTGTGACACGCATGAAATATCAACAACATTTATTGCACCGCATTATTGGTGAAATGCCCTGCGGCACACAAGTCAGTATCGGCCTATTTGCAGGCGTCAGCGTGGCTGCGTTGTATACGCCCATTGAAGTATGCCAAAATTTTGCTGCGATTGAAGATACCATTGACCACCTAGATTGGCGTAATGGCTGGTCTGGCAATAGTCGAGTACGTGAGAGCATGGTCACACTGGCTAAGCTCATTCGTAGCTTTCCCGAGCCGGCACAAGTAGTATATTTTAGTGACGGCGAAGAAACACCTAAACTGCATATTTTTAATACCCGTGATTTAACAGGTTTTCAAGGCGGTAAAGATTGGTTACTAGTGGGCATTGGAAGCGATAAAGGCACCGCCATTCCCAAACTCGACGAAAAAAATCAGCTAATCGGCTATTGGTCTGCTGAGAGTTTTGCCATGCAACCTGGTGTTGCACAAATTGCGCAAGAAAACATTGGCGCACGTGAAGACAGCGTGGCCAGCTCAGAAAGTGATCGCTACATGTCGCGCCTAGATGAGAAGTATTTAATTTCAGTCGCCAAAGAAATCAGTGCTAATTATGTCAATGGTAACAGTCTACAAAACATTCTGACCGCCATGAAAAATCAACCTCCTGCACGTCGCGAAAAAGCTGCCTTCGATTTAAAATGGATTGTCGCTGGGATTGCGGGCTTGTTATTCTTGGCCGCTTATATGCCGAAACACCCGATCAAAGAATCGAATGAAATGTTCAAGAACTTTATTGCACGTAGAAAGCGTCAATCATTAGTTACAACCAAGTCTTCTTGATTTGACTTTTGATTGTGTTTGCCCCAGCGTAGCCAGACACGCAGTCTTCGCAACTCATCTGTATTTGTCTGCGCAAATAAAAAAATCACTGGCGCTAGTGCAAGTTTAGCGCCCTCTCGTTTAAAGTTTAAAATCATTAGCTTTGTATGAATAAATGTATTATCTGCCAATGCTGGCTGGAACTTCTTGCCGCACCTATCTATAAGTGTTAGCTGTCCTTTTGTATCAAGCTCTAACACTTGCCACGACCAAGGTAACATGAGTAAAACATCGCGTAATATGAAATAAATGCTAGTTGCGACCACTAACAATATCCCCACAAATTTAATCATTGGTGTCATCGTCAAAGCGAGTAGAATCCAGCAACAGATGATTGAAATCAAGCTGAGTAGCCCCAACATTAATTCGGATGGCTTAAATTGAATGCGAATGGCTTGGTGTAAAATTGGCTTCATCAATACAAATAATAGGTTGAAATAGGCATGACAGCAACACTCCTCACTACAGAACAGTGGCAGCATAGTTTAATCGCACAAGGTGCAACACTTGAAGATGGCGCCATCATGCATTTTGGTGATGCCAAAAGCGAGTTGGCGGCGACAGCGAACAGTAATGTACTGTGCGATTTAAACCACCTAGGCTTGCTGGCAATAAGTGGTGCAGACGCAGTGACTTTTCTGCAGGGCCAAGTCACTAATGATGTAAAACTACTCACTGGGATTAATGCGCACTACTCTGCCTACTGCAACCCAAAAGGCCGTATGCTAGCGTTATTTTTGGCGTTTGCACACTACAACAATCAGCTTGGTGACTGCCTGCACCTGCAATTCAATCGAGCGCTACTAGCGCCCATCATGAAGCGCTTAAAAATGTATGTGATGCGCAGTAAGGTAGAAATCAAAGATACTTCAGAAAGTATTATTAAGTTCGGAATCAATGGCCCAGAAGCTACATCAATACTGGCTTCCAGCTTTGCTAAAATCCCTACGCAAGATTACGAACTGGTCAGTTTAGATAACACTGCTATTTTAAAACTACCTAGCACCAGCAACCATGCGCGCTTTCAAATTTTCACAGATGCGAAAAATGCGCCCCTGATTTGGAATGCACTGAAAATCAAAGCTCAGCTGGTCGGCAAGCCTTGCTGGGATTGGCTAGAAATTCAAGCGGGAATTCCTGACATTGAGCCAACGACACAAGAACAGTTCGTGCCACAAATGCTTAATTTGGACATTTTAAATGGCATTAACTTTAAAAAGGGTTGTTACACTGGACAAGAAATTGTTGCGCGCACCCATTATTTAGGTAGTGTAAAACGCCGTACCTACTTAACTTCTATAGACGTGTCAGAAAGGCCAAATGCTGGTGACAAAGTATTGGATGCGATGCAAAATGAAGTGGGGCAAATTGTCAGGGCCGCACCTAACTTGTCCAACGGTTATGATACGCTGATTGAAATGCGCATAGACGCACAACAAACAGGCAAAGTATTTTGGCATCAGGCGCCGATTAGCACCAAAACACCACCTTATAATTTAGATATTTAAGGCGTTTCTTTTTCAGCAGGTGTGGCTGGTACTGGGTTAGCAGGCTGTATTGGCAAAGCTTGATCAATCACCTGATAAAATACTTCGTCTTCTTTAATCATACCCAACTCACTGCGCGCGCGCTCTTCAATCGCAGCGTTGCCTTGTTTTAAGTCGCGCACTTCAGCGTTCAGTGTTTCATTACGTTGTTTATAAGAAATGTTCTTTTCTTTTTGCTCACTAATTTGTCGATTGACGTTCCACACCCGCAACCAACTACCCTTGCCCAGCCACAACGGATATTGCAACAGGGCAATTAACACTACAAAAATGAGTGTTAACGCTTTCAAAACAAGTGCTTAGATGAATAAATACCAACTGTAGTCGAGCCTAGGCTAGGCACATTGACGAAGGCAGTACATGTAGTACGGCGAGTCAAGGTAACAACGTATAGGCTTGAATACATTTGGAATTATTTGAATAGCTGGTAAAACGCACCCATCCCTGCATAACTCGATGCGTCGCCTAACTCTTCCTCAATACG
>JAABQZ010000013.1 GCA_011391175.1 Methylophilaceae bacterium
GCCATCGTCGCAATGCTTTGCGCGATGCGCGAAATTAGCCGTTGCGACTTTTCTGCTAAGGCGATTGCATACAAATCGGTGCGACCGATCATCTTGCCGAATTCGCGTTCAAAGCTTAAGTTGCGGTCCTTGTCGGATAATTCGTTGCTGAGCAAATACAAATTTCCATTAGCATCGCGTGCGGTAGACAGTTTCCACGCGGCAATTTCAATATTGCGCGCCACATTGTAAATGCGTTGTGGGTCAATGCTGTCGGTCAGGTAAAACGATTTTTTATCGCCATGTGCTTTAAGTAGCATCGTCTGAATGCCAACAATAAATGGCAATACGCGATCACCTTGGTAATTGGCATCGAACGCTAAAAATATGGCATCGGTGCCTTGTTTGTTGTCGATTTCTTTAAATTTCCAATGATGTTGCAGCTCACCATCAAACACCCAAGCCACCATTTTATCGGCGCTGTCCGTTGTGCTTTTGGCCAGTTCACGCGGGTTGCGTTTATAGAGCTTGGTCATTAAGTTTTGCAGGCTCTGCGTATTTTCTTCCAGCTCCACATCGGCCATGCGGTCGAAATCATTTTTTGCCAATTGGTTGGCAGAGCTTCTGTCACCACGCTCGGGTATGGGTTTGCCTTCAAGTGCTGAATTCGTCGAGCATGCACAAGCAAGACTGCAGACCAATATCCATGAGGTTCGCAGGGCAGTAGATTTAATCTTATCTAAGCGCATGCTTATTTTAACTGAAGCGTTTGCACAACTCTGGATTTTGGAAACAGTACGCTAAACGTACTGCCCACGCCAACTTCACTGCTGATTTCTAGCTTGGCTTGGTGGCGAATGAGAATGTGTTTAACAATAGAAAGCCCCAAGCCAGTGCCGCCGGTTTCACGACTGCGGCCACGGTCAACGCGATAAAAGCGTTCGGTGAGTCGTTCAATATGTTGTTGCTCAATGCCGATGCCCGTATCGCGCACCGCAAATACTGCCTGCTCATTTTGCCTATGCCAGCTGATTGCAATTTTCCCACCTTTGGGTGTGTAGCGCACTGCGTTGCTCACTAGGTTACTCAGTGCACTTTGTAGCTCGCTTTGTGCGCCAGTCACCTTAAGGGTCTGGTCAATCTCTAACTCAATCACATGTTTTGTTTTATACAAACTATGGCTTAAGCCCAGTGCATCATTTTGCAGCTGCTTGAGTAACCTTGGCATGTCAATTTCAGTATTTTCAGGCTCCTCTACATTGCTTTCAATTTTTGATAGTGTCAGCAAATCTTCAATGATGCGACGCATGCGGTTTGTTTGCTCTTGCATCATGCCAAAATAACTTTTGATGGCATCTGGTATTGCACCTTGCATGTCGCCTAGAGTCTCTAAAAATCCGCCAACGACAGTTAAAGGTGTTCTCAACTCGTGCGAAACGTTAGCAATAAAATCACGGCGCATCACTTCTACTTTTTCCAACTGCGTCATGTCGCGACAGATTAATAATTTTTGATTGGCACCAAATCGAATCAGCTGAATTTCGTATACCAGTTCAGGCTTTTGCCAAGACTTTAGTTTGAATGGCTCGCTATAGTCGTCGCTATATAGATAAGCAATAAAATGGCTATCCCGAATCAGATTCACAATTGGCAAGTTTTTATCCATACTCAGCGCTAAGCCGAGTTGGTTTTCCGCATGTGGCGTACACCACTCAATTTCGTTACTAGCACCCAAAATCACCAAACCGTCTGGGATGGCATTGGCAGTCAGTGTAAAGCGCTCTAATGCAGAGCTTAATTGGGTTTGGTTGGTAATGTTGTTGCGTTCATATTGCAGCAATGCGGTAAACACATCTTCCCAAACGCCAGAGCCTTCTGGAATGTCTTTTAGAACAGGAGTTTTAAACCAAATGTGTAATCGGTGTAACCAAGCAATGTGGCTAATGAGATAGACTAAAAGACCAATTGAGAATGTGACTAATGCGACAGTTTTGCCGCTTATTAACCATAAAAATAAACAGATAGCACTGAGTGCGCAAATGAATAAAGCAGCTTTTAAGCGAATATCGGGCACAAATTAAGCTTTAAATTAAATTAAGGCCTAATTATAGCCAGCTTTGGCGTGTAAATAGCCCACTTTGACGTGTAAATAATCAACTTTAGTTGGTATATTTCACGGGCAAGCCAAATACTGGCTCAGTGGGTATATTTCACGGACAAGACCCTAGCGGTCTTTAGGCCTTACGCCTATTTCGGGCTTGAAAGTTTAGGCCAGTGTTTTCTTGTAGGGCGAAAGCGTTAGCTTTCTTTAATGGCAGACAGTCGATATCCCGAGCCACGTACGGTTTGAATTAAATCTTGGTGCCCAGAAGCCGCCAAACAGTTGCGTAACCTACGAATGTGTACATCCACTGTACGGTCTTCTACAAATACGCGGTCACCCCACACTTTGTCGAGTAATTGGCTACGCGTATGTACACGCTCTGCATTGCTCATAAAAAAGTGTAGTAATCTAAACTCAGTTGGCCCCAAGTCAATATTGGTACTGGTGCCCATATGGTTACCTACCACGCGATGGGTGCTGGGGTCTAGTGCCAAGCCTGCAATTTCAATCGGGTCATCGGTCATTTGTGGCGCGCGACGGCGCAGTACGGCTTTGATTCTGGCATTCAATTCGCGCGGGCTAAATGGTTTGGTGACATAGTCATCGGCGCCCACTTCTAGCCCACGTACTTTGTCGTATTCATCACCACGCGCGGTGAGCATGATAATGGGAATCGCTTTGGTGACTGCTTCGGATTTTAAGCGGCGCGCGTATTCAATACCGCTCATGCCTGGCAACATCCAATCCAGCAAAATAAGATCTGGTAAGGTGTTACGTAGCAGTTCCTGCGCATGTTCCACACTTAATGCACGTAGCGCGTTGTGGCCTGCTTGGGTAATGTTTAAGGCCAGCAATTCCTGAATAGCGGGCTCGTCTTCAATCACTAAAATATTAGCTGGCATGATTTACTCGTGAAATACCTTTAAATTTGGATAAGTTTAAACATGTGCGAATTTTGTGGCTTTAATATGACACATTGATGACAGATTGACTATTATTTTATGACAGTAGCGGATTATTTTTGTGTGGGTATGCTTATTATGGCTAACGCTATAATAAGATTATCTTAAGGTTTTTTAGCGCTCGCAATTGCCATTTTTTGCTTTTTATAACACTATGCGATATAGCGCATATTCTATAGAGATGTCGTATAAACATTCGTTTTTTTTGGAGCAGACATGGCAAGCTTTTTATCAAAAGAATACATCACCGCAAAGCCCAATTTTAATCGTTGGTTGGTGCCGCCAGCCGCATTGGCCGTTCACCTGTCTATTGGTATGGCATATGGTTTTAGCGTGTTTTGGAAGCCGCTTGGCAATGCGCTAATGGGCGATGATGGCAAACCACTGGCTGCTTGTGCTGCGGGCGCGACAACTTTTGGTGATAAATTAGCAGGCACAATGCGCGCTTTAACCGCCACCGACTGCAACTGGACGCAGTTTGATTTAGGCTGGATGTACACGCTATTTTTTGTATTGCTGGGCTGCTCAGCAGCATTGTGGGGTGGTTGGTTAGAGCGTGAAGGCCCACGCAAAGCTGGCTTGGTGTCTATGGTATGTTGGTGTGGCGGGCTACTTATTTCTGCTTACGGCGTGTATGCGCATCAACTATGGCTGATGTGGCTGGGTAGCGGCGTGCTTGGTGGGATTGGGCTGGGGCTTGGCTATATTTCGCCTGTTTCAACGCTCATTAAGTGGTTTCCTGATAGACGTGGCATGGCCACGGGCATGGCGATTATGGGCTTTGGCGGCGGCGCCATGATAGGTTCACCTTTAGCCACTAAACTCATGACCTACTTTGCAACACCAACCAGTGTGGGCGTTTGGCAAACCTTTGTCGTGTTGGCTGTGATTTATGCGGTGTTTATGTTATGTGGCGCATTGGGTTACCGTGTGCCGCCAGTTGGCTGGAAACCTGCCAATTGGACGCCGCCTGTGACTGCAAAAAATACCATGATTGCTGCGCGTCATGTGCATTTAAAAAATGCCCATAAAACACCACAATTTTGGTTGTTGTGGATTGTGCTGTGCATGAACGTTTCTGCTGGTATCGGCATTATTGGCGCTGCAGCGCCTATGCTACAAGAAACATTTGGTGGTGCGCTGGTAGGCCAACCAGAACTTGGATTTGCCGATATTAAAAAGGATGAAGCCTTGACTGCGGCAGCGGCAGCGGTAGGGGCTGGATTTGTTGGGTTGATTTCCTTATTTAACATTTTTGGGCGATTTGCTTGGGCAACCTCATCAGATAAGTTAGGCCGTAAACGTACCTACTATATTTTCTTTATCCTAGGTGCGCTGATGTATTGCGCGGCTACATATGTAGCAGGCTTCAAATCGCTGGCCCTGTTTGTGGCTTGTTTTGCTGTTATTGCCTCTATGTATGGTGGCGGATTTTCCACCATTCCAGCTTATTTGGCGGATATGTTTGGCACACAATTCGTGGGCGCTATTCATGGGCGCCTACTTACCGCATGGTCTACTGCGGGTATTTTAGGGCCTGTAGTAGTCAATTACATGCACGATACCCGCTTAGAAAAGCAAATCCCGTTCGACCAAATTTATGCGCCTATTTTTGTAGTGTTAGCGGGTTTAATGGTGGTGGGTTTTATTGCCAATATGCTGGTAAAACCGGTGGCAGAAAAATACTTTATGTCGGATGCAGAGTTAGCAGAAGTGCAAAAAATTGGTCATGAGCAGTCACTGCAATCTGCTGCAATAGTCACAGAAGGAAGCGCTCAACATGGCTTGTTGGTCAAGCTGGCTTGGTTGGCTGTGTTAATCCCTATTGGTTATGGCGTGTGGAGTACCTTACAAAAGACGTGGGCTTTGTTTAGTTGAGTTTGGCTTTATTAAAGTGACTATTTTGAAGTTAATGTGGAATGACAATTTATGTCAGTGTTAATCAGGTAAAATAGCGTTTTTTAGCACTTTATTAAGAAAGCATTGAATAGAATCGTGAACAAAATAGATATCAATTTGAACGGTGCAGGTAAAAAAATTGGCATTGTACAATCGCGGTTTAATGGCGATATTTGCGATGGTTTATTGGCAGCCTGCCATGCAGAACTGCTGAAGTTGGGCGTAAAAGCACAAGACATTCGTGTTGCCACCGTACCTGGCGCATTAGAAACACCGCTTATTCTGCAGCACATGGCTTTAAGTGAAAAATATGACGCCTTGATTGCTTTGGGGGCGATTATTCGCGGTGAAACTTATCACTTTGAAGTGGTGGCTAACGAGTCTGCGCGTGGTATTTCAGAGGTGCAATTAAACACGGGTGTGCCTGTGGCTAATGCGGTACTGACTACAGAAGATGATGAACAGGCACTAGCACGCATGCTGGTAAAAGGTAGTGAGGCAGCACAAGTCGCGATTGAAATGGCAAACTTGGTCCGCGCACTATGATAAGCATAGGAGGTAACGGAGTGGCGAACTTAGAAACCGAGACGAAAGCGAAAACCGAAGTAAAAGCGGTAAAAAAACCTAAGGTAAGCCAAAACCGTCGTAAGTCGCGAGAGCTGGTATTAAAAGCTGTGTACCGTGGCATGATTAATGCTTCTGAGTTGAAGCAGATTGTTGCAGACGCAAAAGATGACCCTGAGTATGTTAAAGCTGACGAGGCTTATTTTATGGCTTTGCTACAAGGTGTATCAGGCAAAATCAGCGAGCTAGATAGCCAAATTTCTATCTTTATTGATAGAAAGATTCAAGAGCTGAGCCCAGTTGAGCATGCGATTTTACGCATCTCGTCATTTGAGCTGATGTTTGATATGAGTATTCCTTATCGCGTAGCAATTAATGAGGGTGTTGAATTAGCAAAACTATATGGTGGTGCCGATGGCCATAAGTATATTAATGGCGTGTTGGATAAAGTGGCAGAAAGTGCGCGCCCACAAGAGTTTAGTAAGAGAATGTAGTGTGTAAAATGAGGTGTGGTAGTCTAGAGTAGTGCGTTGTTGTTAAAAATGTGGGATGGCGATAATGAATGTAAGTAAAGCCATTAGAGTTGCGCGTATAAGCCATGTTGGCATGTTGCGCGAGCATAACGAAGACGCGGTAGCGAGCGATATGTCAATCGGTCTAGTGTTGCTGGCTGACGGTATGGGTGGTTATAAAGCAGGTGAGGTGGCGAGTGAAATAGCTGTGTTGTTAATCGCCGCAGAAATGACCGAAGCGATGCAAGGTCAGTCGCACCTCTTTAAAAGTGAGCCTGATTTATTGCCTGAATCGAACATGCTGATAAATGCAGTAGAAAAAACTAATAAAGCAATTTATGAAATAGCGCAGCTTCAGCCGGAGTGCGCAGGAATGGGCACCACTTTGGTGGCGGGCGTTTTTGCAGACGATAAATTAATAGTGGGGCATATTGGTGATTCGCGCATGTACAGGTTGCGTGGTGAAGCGTTTTTGCAGTTGACTGAAGACCACTCGTTAGTACAAGAGCAGATTAACGCAGGTTTGATTACAATAGAGCAAGCAAAAGTAGCCAAAAATAGAAATTTAGTCACACGTGCATTGGGTATAGATCCAATGGTTGAACTGGAATTACAGGAGCTTTCGGTGGAGCTTGGCGATAAATATTTGTTATGCTCAGATGGTTTGTCGGATTTGTTAAGTGATGCTGAAATTACTCAAATTCTGTTAAATGAAAAAGATGATATTGAATCTGCTGTTGATAAATTGGTAGAAAAAGCTAACGAATATGGTGGGTTAGATAACATTTCAGTGGTGATAACAACAATAGAAAAATCATTTAAAGCTGAAAAAAGCTGGGTAAGAAAAATGTTAAAAGTAAAAAACTGATTAGAAGTAAACAGCATCAGTAAAAAGCACTTTTATTTTTTAAATAATGAATTCGGGTTGATTATGGCAAAGTTACAATTTTCATTAGACGGCAATTCGCTAGGTGAGTTTGAATTAAATAAAGAACGCATCACAATAGGTCGCCGCCCTGCAAATGATATTCATATTGATAATCTAGCGGTGAGTGGTGAGCATGCTGTCATTACGACTATTGGCAATGATTCGTTTTTGGAGGACATGAATAGCACCAATGGCACCTTGGTTAATAATAAGCCAATCAAAAAACATGTGTTGCATCATAACGACATCATTGAGTTTGGTAAGTATCAGTTGCTGTATGTAAATCAGGCGCAAGCTAATATGCCCCCAAACCAAGGCGGTTTCGAGAACACGGTGGTATTGCGTCCCACAAAGCTAACTGTGGTGGAACCTGAGACAGCCAAAATTTCAGAAGAAAAGCTAGCAGAAGCAACGCCGGCTGATGAAAAGGCAGCAGAATCTGTCGCTGAATCCGTGCAGTCAGAGGTGGCAAAAGCTCCCGTAGAGAATGCGCCAAAAATGGGTCGCTTGAAGATACTGAACGGAGCTAATTCTGGCCGTGAAATGGTTTTAAATAAAGCCTTAACTACTTTAGGTAAGCCAGGTGCGCAAGTGGCAGTCATTACTAAGCGTCCTAATGGTTACTTCATTACGCATGTGGAAGGTGAGAATTTACCGGCCATCAATGACCAAAAAATTGGTCCACAAGCGTACGGGCTGAGTAATCACGATGTCATCGATATAGCAGGACTTAAGATGGAATTTTTTCTGGCTTAATGCATTAATTCATGTCCGCTTCAGCCTTATTAAATCAGCTTGATCGTCTAAACAGTATTGGCGTCGCACTTTCTGCTGAGCATGATCATAAGAGACTGTTAGAAACCATCCTGCTAGGCGCAAAAGAGCTTACCAATGCGGATGGGGGTACGCTGTATTTAGTGACAGAGGATAATAAGCTCAAATTTGAGATTATGCGTACGCTCAGTCTTGATATAGCCATGGGCGGGACTACCGGTAAAGAAATTACTTTTCCTCCACTGCCAATTTATTTAGAAAATGGTGCTCCAAACACCAATATGGTCGCGGCATATAGCGTGGTGAATGCTACAACGGTGAATATTGCAGATGCATATTTAACCGAAGGCTTTGATTTCTCAGGTACGCGCAAGTTTGATGAAACCACTGGCTATCGTTCAAAGTCATTCTTAACGGTGCCAATGAAAAATCACGAAAATGAAATTATTGGTATTTTGCAGTTAATTAATGCGATTGACCCAACCACCAACCAAATTATTGCATTTTCGGATTCTCACCAAAGGTTAGTCGAGTCACTGGCCTCTCAAGCTGCGGTAGCACTCACCAACCAAAGTTTAATTGCGGGTTTAAAACACCTATTTGAGTCTTTTATTAAGTTGATTGCGGACGCGATTGATGAGAAATCGCCTTACACTGGCGGTCATTGCCAGCGCGTACCAGAGCTGACCATGATGTTAGCAAAAGCGGCAATCGAGACAAAAATCGGCCCGCTAAAAGACTTCTCTATGAGTGAGAGTGAAATCTATGAGCTGAATATTGCTGCATGGCTGCATGATTGCGGCAAAGTGACCACGCCAGAATCGGTGATGGACAAAGCGACTAAGTTGGAAACTATTTTTGATCGTATTCACTTAATAGACCACCGTTTTGAATTACTTAAAACCCAGCGCGAAAATGCTTACTTGCATAAAACGATACTTGGCGCTAATGGCAAACCAGTCAACGCTAAACACATGATGCATGATATTAAGGTGATAAAAAAACAGTTAGATGACGATAAAAATTTTATTCGTAAAGTGAATTTTGGCACTGAGTTTATGAAACCAGAGGATAAGCAACGCGTAAAAGACATTGCTAATTACGAGTACAAAAGTGATTCTGGGCAATCAGTAAAATTTTTAACCGAAAACGAAGTATATAACCTCACCATTGAGCGTGGCACGCTAACACCAGAAGAGCGTATGGTAATCAACAACCATATCGTCGTCACCATTAACATGCTAGAGGCCTTGCCCTACCCAAAGGATTTGCGTCGCGTGCCAGAGTACGCAGGTGGCCATCACGAGCGTATGGATGGTAAAGGGTATCCTAAAGGCCTGAAGAGAGAAGAGATGTCGATTCCAGCCCGCATGATGGGGATTGCAGATATTTTTGAGGCATTGACCTCAAGAGATAGACCTTACAAAAAAGCCAAAACGCTATCTGAGACTTTAACTATTCTCGGAAAAATGAAGATGGACAATCATATCGACCCGGATATTTTTGATTTATTTATTCGTGAAGAAATCTACTTGCGCTATGCCGAAAAGTTTTTAGAGCCGGAACAAATTGATGAGGTGGATGTGGCGAATATTTTAGGTTATAAACCTAATTAAACTAGGCCTACTTTAAAGTTAGTCTGGTTTTAAAGCCGGCTATATTAGAGTTAACTTAGGCTAAATTTTTTGGCAGCTTGAATTAGCTTGGGTAAATCAGCAACAGTAACACCATGAAAAAATTCACCATTGGGCGCCAACCTTAGATTTGGCCCCGCGTTGCAATATCCCATGCAAGGCGACTCTTCAATTTCAATCACAATACTCTTTTTAGTCAGTTCTTCTTTCAAAGCATCTAACACCAATTGACTGTCGCGTGCCGCACATGACGGGTTGTTCGGGTTGGTGCGAAAGTTGGTACACACAAGTATTTTTTTTGTCATGGCCATAATCATAAAGGCGTTAAAGCATGCGCGAATGACAGCCATCAGCATTTAGCATCAAATAGCTGCCTTGCTCATACCAATCGCCTAGCACCCTACGTTCGCAAGTATGCCCAGCAAGATGATAAACATGGGTATTGGGACGGTGTGTGTGACCGTGAATGAGTAGTTGTGGATAATCGTATTGTCTCAATAAATCTTCTACCGCTATCGCATTCACATCCATAATCTGCATCGATTTGGTTGATTTCTCTTGCTCACTTTTAGCGCGCAATTGCTCAATAAAAGCGATACGAGCTTCTAACGGCTGGCTTAGAAACTGCCTTTGCCAAGTTTCATTACGTACCTCAGTTCTAAAAACTTGGTAAGCTGTGTCATCTGTACACAATGCATCGCCATGGCTTAGCAAAACAGGTTTGCCATACAACGTGATTAAGCTAGGGTCGGGCAGAATGGTAATGCCTGTTGCTTTGCTAAACCCATCACCGATTAAAAAATCACGATTTCCAGCCATAAAAAATACTGGAACATTTTCAGAGAGCCTGCGAAGCGCATCAATACTAGTTTGCTGAGCACCGACTTCGATAGTATCGTCGCCTGCCCAATATTCAAACAAATCGCCTAAAATATACAGCGCTTGGGCTTTTGCCGCAGTGAGTTCTAAAAAGTCTATAAACGCAGCGGTGATGTGTGGGCGAGAGTCACATAGGTGCAAATCAGAAATAAATATGCAGTGACTCATGCCCAGTGATTGCTAGATAAGCGTCGCTTTTTCGATGATAACTGCTTCAACGGGCACATCGCGATGACCAGCCTTACTAGTGGTTTTCACTTTTTTAATTTTATCCACCACATCCATGCCTTCCACCACTTTTCCAAATACGCAGTAACCCCAGCCGCTAGGGGTTTTTGCCGTATGGTTCAAAAAGTCATTATTAGTGGCGTTAATAAAAAATTGGCTACTGGCAGAATCTGGAATTGAAGTGCGCGCCATGGCAATCGTGTAATTGTCATTGCTTAAGCCGTTGTCAGCCTCATTTTTAATTTCATCTTTGGTTTTTTTCTGTTGCATATCAACATCAAAACCACCACCTTGAATCATAAAACCATCGATGACACGATGAAAAATCACGCCATCGTAAAAACCACTTTCGACGTATTGTAAAAAATTAGCCACAGTAATTGGCGCTTTTCCAGCGTTAAGTTCAAGTGTAATGTCGCCAAAGTTGGTAGAGAGTTTAACCATAGAATGTGAAGCCAAAATAAATCCTTAAAATTAAATAATGAATGGAAAGTTTAAAAATGTATGCGTAAGCTACTTAGCGTAAGTTTTTATTTTGCAGTATCTGACAGCAATTTTACGCTTTTAATAGTGATGGCTTTTACTGGTACATCTGCGTTTCTGCCGACAAAAGTGGTTTGTACTAAGCCGATTTTTTGCACGACTTCTAATCCGCTAGTCACTTTGCCAAACACGCAATAGCCTATCGATTCTGGGTCTGGACTGGTGTAATTTAAAAATTGGTTATCGGCCAAATTCACAAAAAATTGTGCAGTGGCTGAATCGGGGTCTGCAGTGCGCGCCATAGCAATGGTGCCTAACTCGTTTAATAAGCCGTTGTTGGACTCATTGACAATGGGTGCACGCGTGTTTTTTTCGGTTAAATCACGCTCAAAGCCACCGCCTTGAATCATAAAGCGGTTAATAACGCGGTGGAAAATAGTATTTTCATAAAAGCCATCTTTTACATACTGCAAAAAATTTGCTACCGTTTTGGGTGCTTTTTCTGGGTAAAGCTCTACAGTGAAATTGCCTTGCGAGGTTTCAAACACTACGCTAGGGTGTGTAGGGCTGGCAGGCGTACTGGAAGCCGCATGGATATTGGTTGCTAGGGCAGTCATTATGATGAGTAAAAATATTTTGAAGCTTTGCATTGATTTAATTTCCAAGAGGTAAAAGTATGGGGTGTAATTGCTGGCTAGCCAGCACCTTCGTAAATGATTTTCCAGCTATTATTTTCGTTGATCCAGTATTGGCGTTTGCGCATTTTATTTTGCAAACTGGGGCTTCTAAAATCTTGCTCAAAATTCACCACCACCATCGGCTCAGTAAGGCCATGCGCTTTGTGCTCGCCTGGGTAGCCAAACATACTGATATCATTAATTTCAATGGCGACTTTGGGTTTGGCTGCCTGAATGCCACGCTTGTAGTCGCCCCATTTTTGTAGTCCACCATCACTGTAAAAGAATTTTTTAGAATAATGACTCAAATATGCATCGGTATTTTGCGATACCCAATCTTTACGCCAATTTTCCAGCGCGTTTTCCAACGCTTGTTTGTTGGCGTTTTGCGCTTCTAATTGATCTTTAACTCGGTCTTTCTCTAACCACTCTAAATTGTCGGCAATCACGACGGGCACTCTGCCAGCTTTCAAAATCGGTGCAAGAGCACTCAAATCGGGATTGCTTAGCACTACGCAACCATCGCTAGCGCGCGGAGGGCGGCTATAGGTATTTGTGGGCGTACCATGCAACCAGATGCCAGAGCCATTTTTTTTCTGATGCTGGTCTAGTTCGTTAGGGTAGTTGAGTGGATACGCACCATCACCATAAAAATCATCAAGCTGTCTATTGAGTTTACCGCTGGCAAAGTACAAGCCAAGTGGTGTGCGCTTATCACCTTCCACTTGTTTATTGGCGCCGTTTTTGCCAATAGTCACGTAATAGTCGGCCACATATTGCAAGCCATCATCCACTTTTTTGTATAAAAACAGGCGAGATTTAGCAGTATCCACTACGATTAAATGGGACTGGCCTGCGCCAAACTGCACTAACAGATTGGGCTGTTGTGAAACTTTTTTGGTGGATAAGTAGTGCTCAATGCGGGTGCGCGCTTCGTCGCGCAAGCCATTTAACTCATCTTTGCTGGTTGCTCCATTTTTACTAGCCGCACCTTCTGTATCGGCTGCTGATGCTCCAAATGCCTCTAAGCCGCGGCCTTGTGCAGTGAGTAAATCGCCACGAATTAAATAAGCTAGTTTAAAGTTTGGCGCAGCGCGGATGAGTTCATTGACGGTATTGAAAGCTTGCTTGTTTTTGCCTTCAGTAATTTCTAGCAAGCTTTTTATCAACAAGCTTTCTACCAAATTGCTGCCTAGCTTTTTAGCTAAAAGCTGGTCTGTCATACTGCCGTGGTTAATCGCGGTGGCGTTCCAAGGCAATACAAGACATGCGGCTACAGCAACAGCTTTTAACAAATGCCTTGCTTTAACTAAAAACTTTGGTTTAACTAAAAACTTTGGTTTAATCAATAGCATTTCAACTTTAATGAGTTCCAATAATACGGCAATTTAGTTTGAAGCAATTTCTTGGTCAATCAACCAAGCGCCATTCTGCTTTTTAAGCAGTAACGTTTTATTGGTGCGAATGGGTTTACCGTTTGCTGTATAAATTTGTTTAAAGCTCATTTTTGCATTATCTGCATCTTCCAGCGTTACTTTTGGGTTGGTAATTTCCACGTTAATGCTAGCTGGTTTGTTAATGCGGTCACGACGTGTTTGTTCCCACGTTTTGCGACTGTCGCCTTTAGCAGGTTTAAAGCTGTCAGCATAACTGGCAAAATAAGCATCTAGGTTTTTATCAGACCATGCCTTTGCCCAATTATTCACTGCATCTGTGATATTTTGTTCATCACCAGTACCAGTGGTTGCAGCAGGCTCGGCAGATTTAACAGGTTCAGGTTTTTTATCAGCTGGGCGGATTGGCCTAGTGTCTGTAGTACCAGTTTTGCCTGATTTCGCATCTGCTTTAGCTGCAATTGTGGTTTTGTTACCCGTACCAAATAAATCTTTAATCAGCGATAGTTTGCTTTGTGCTCGCGTATTGCCCCCATCTAACTGCAACGCCTTATCATAAGCCTCAGATGCCATACGCGCATAAATATCGCCTAAATTTTCGTGCGCAGTCGCATAGCTTGGGTGAGTTTTTATCGCTGTTTCTAACGCTTTTTTGGCTTTATCGTATTGGCCAGCATCTGCATGCAACACAGCCAAATTATTGTATGGTTCTGGCAGGTTAGGGTATTTTTCGGTTAAATCGTTAAACGCTCTAATCGCCTCTTCGCGCTTGCCGCTTTCTGCCAAAATAATACCTTTCATAAACATGGCTTGCGCATCTTTTGGGTTAGCCGCCAAGTAAGTATTAATACGTTCTAACGCTGCAGCCTGTTGACCGTTTTCGGCCATTTTCGAAATGTCTTTCAGCTCGTCCGCATATGAAGCTGATGCAAATGAGAAAACTAACACTAATGGCGTGATAAGTTTCAGTAGAAAAGCATAGCGAATTTTCATTATAGTGTGCCCGAGCCTGTTGGTAAAAACGCTATTCTATCAATTGCATAGCTAACATCCAATAGCCCTTTTCGTAATAACATGCTAAATTCTAATTAAAGCCATATTTTCTTCAATTTAAGCTCGTTATAATGCAAAAATGTTAAAAATTTACAATTCCTTAAGTCGCAACAAGCAAACATTTACCCCGATAGAAGCCAACAAAGTCCGCATGTACGTATGTGGTATGACGGTGTATGACTTTTGCCATCTTGGCCATGCACGGGTGATGGTGGTGTTCGATATGGTTTCGCGCTGGTTTCGCGCCAGTGGTTACGATGTCACTTATGTGAGAAATATCACTGATATCGATGACAAAATCATCAAACGCGCCAATGAAAACGGTGAAACGATTGACGTGCTGACACAGCGTTTTATTGATGCGATGGATGAAGATTCGGCACGCCTAGGGATTATCCGCCCTGATATTGAACCGCGTGCTACCCAGCACATCGATGGCATGATTACCATGATTTCTCAGTTAATCGAAAAAGGCCATGCTTACCATGCGGCAAATGGAGATGTATTTTACAGTGTTCGCAGCTTTGCCGACTACGGCAAATTATCTGGCAAAAGTTTAGATGATTTGCGCGCGGGTGAGCGGGTAGAAGTGGATACTCACAAAATAGATGCCATGGATTTTGTGCTGTGGAAATCTGTCAAACCTAACGAGCCAAGTTGGGATTCACCTTGGGGCAAGGGTCGGCCAGGTTGGCACATTGAATGCTCTGTGATGAGTGCGCATCATTTAGGCGCACATTTTGATATTCATGGCGGTGGCCAAGACTTGCAGTTTCCACATCATGAAAACGAAATTGCGCAATCTGAAGCAACGCATAACTGTCAAATGGCCAATACTTGGATGCATAATGGATTTGTACGCGTAGACGATGAAAAGATGTCGAAATCGCTCGGTAACTTTTTTACCATTAGAACGGTGCTAGAAAAATATGATCCAGAAGTAGTGCGCTTTTTTATTCTGCGTGCGCATTATCGTAGCCCGCTCAACTATTCTGACGTGCACTTGGATGATGCCAAATCTTCACTCACAAGGCTATATACAGCCTTGCGTGGCCACGAAGTAAGTACTCACGAAATTGATTGGAACCAACCGCAAGCCGCGCGTTTTAAAGAGGCGATGGAGGATGATTTCAATACCTCAGAAGCGATGGCGGTGTTGTTTGATTTGGCTAATGAACTCAACAAAACTAAAGAGGCTACAACAGCTAATTTGTTATTTAATTTAGCGGGCGTGTTGGGGTTATTGCAACAGGATGCGAATAAGTTTTTGCAAGGTAGTACGCAATATATTGAACCTAGCTTGTTCGTTAACCAGAGTACTTTTTATTCGCCAACAGTTACTTTGGTGCCTTTGACTTCTCCAGGGGGAATTGAAGAGTATATTGCAAGACGGCTAGAAGCCAAAAAATCAAAAAACTTTGCTGAAGCTGACCGCATCCGTAAAGAACTTGCCGATGCGGGCATAATTTTAGAAGATACACCGCAGGGTACAACTTGGCGCCGCGCTTAATTTAATGGCGCTTAGTTGTATAGTATTTAGACTGATTTAAACAACCATCCAAACACGTGCTCTGCAGGCCAATACCCATGAGGTCTACAGGGCATTCATTTTCTCTCATGCATTTACTTTAGCAAATATTAAGCGAATTGCTTGCTGATATGGCAGTAGCTCATGACGTGGTTGCGACCATAGTTTTTGGCGGCATACATGGCTTTATCGGCATGGTTCAGCAAGTCCTCCACTGAATCGCCATTTTCGGCAATCCCAAAGCTGGCGGTCAGCGATAACGCATTTTCGTCGGCCAGCGCAATAATGGTACTGGCCATCAATTGCTTTAGCATATTGGCCATGCCCATTGCTTCTTCTGCATTGGTGTTGGGTAGCAACACTGCAAATTCTTCACCGCCAAAACGGCAAGCCAAATCAGAATCGCGCAAATTGGTTTTGATAAGTTGTGCCAAATTGCGCAGCGCAATATCGCCCGCCGCGTGGCCATAGCTATCGTTAATCCTTTTAAAGTGGTCCACATCCAACATTAGCGCGCTGATGGGCTGCTGATTGCGCTTGCAATAAGCAAATAAAGGCTCTGCCTTGTCAAAAAAAGCACGGCGATTGTTTAAGCCAGTCAGTGCATCGGTGCGGGCTAAATTTTCGGCTTGCTTTTTGGCTTGTTCCAAATCGTAGGCCAGCTCTAAATTGCCGTTAAAGGTTTTTTGCAGTAGTACACTAGTAATCATACAAGATACATACATGCAGCAAGCGGCAATGCCCACCCAAAATGTTTCTTCGTGGCCAAGCGTGAGCAGCACAATAATCATGGGAATTAGTGCCAATGAGATGGTCGTCATTTGCAAATAACGCAGCGGGCTATACCAAGAAATAGCTGCGCCTGCCAGTCCAATAGAGAAGGTGTTCAGAATAAATACTGCACTTAAGTTGTCTCTTGGCATAATGCAAATAAGGCCTGCACTCCATACCAAAAAAACCGCCATTAGGCTGATGGCATAGGGCTTTTCCCATTTAAGCACGGCGCTACCTTGCGGATTTGCGCGTTTAAATTGTGTCATTAACCAAATGCGTGCGCACGCAAATAAAACGGTGGTAACAAGCCAAATAATCAGATGTTGGTGGCTAGCGCTGGTCCATAGTGCAGCCACTAAAAACAACCCCGCCACAGCACTTAAAATAATCGGCGTCAGGCTGTGAAGGTATAGTAACTTGATTTTTTCAATACGAATGTGCTGCTGCTTATTTCGCATTTGATTGGATAATGGCTCCCGTTGGCTTTGCGCCTCGGATAACAGGGTATCTTGCATATGGTCTTGCAGCGTATTTTGCATGTATATTACCCATCATAAAATGGCGTATATTTTTTTATTTTGCAAGAGTTTAGCACTTGCTGCAGCTAATGGGCAATTGGCTAAGGCACAAATGGCAAGTTTCATTCAGGTTGCCATGTTGATAAGCGCACTATTACGCTAAAATGATGCTATTCAATTTATCACCAAGTTATCGAAAGTTTCCGCATGCCAGTAAAATTAAGCGCCCCACAAGCCTCATCCCTATTGCCTGTTAACGGTATTGAGTTAGGTTTTGCTCAAGCACATGTACGCAAACCTAACCGTAAAGATGTGTTGGTGGTTAAATTAGCTGAAGGCACAACTGTAGCTGGTGTGTTTACTTTAAATCGATTTTGCGCTGCGCCAGTTATTTTATGTAAGGATTTTTTAGCGCAAAAAGTGGGCATTCGTGCGTTGCTGGTGAATACGGGTTGTGCTAACGCGGGTACAGGTGAAGATGGCCTGAATCGCGCCCAACAAAGCTGTGAAGCGCTTGCAGGTTTACTAGGTATAAATACAAGTCAAGTACTGCCATTTTCTACAGGGGTGATATTAGAGCCATTGCCAGTGGATAAAGTGATTGCAGGCATGCCAGCGGCGCTAGCCAACTTAAAAGAAGACAATTGGCTGAACGCTGCCGAAGCGATTATGACCACTGATATCGTGGCTAAAGGTGTCAGTAAGCAAATTACGATTGATGGTAAAAAAATCACCATCACTGGTATTAGCAAAGGTAGCGGCATGATACACCCCAACATGGCGACCATGTTAGGCTATATCGGCACCGATGCTGCAATCGGCCAAGCTGCGTTGGAAAATATTATTCAATATGCGGTCAATAAATCATTTAATTGCATTACCGTAGATGGCGATACCAGCACCAATGACAGCTTGATTTTGATGGCAACAGGAAAGGCAAATAATGCGGAGATTGCAGATGATAGTGCAAATTTTGTAGCTATTCGTGACGCGTTAACAGAAGTTTCTATTGAGCTGGCGCAAGCCATTGTGCGTGATGGTGAAGGTGCCACCAAATTTATGACAGTGCGGGTGGAAGGTGGAAAAACTGAAGCTGAGTGCCGTAAAGTGGCTTACGCCATCGCACATTCACCGTTGATTAAAACTGCATTTTTCGCATCAGACCCAAACCTAGGCCGTATCCTCGCCGCCATTGGTTATGCTGGGATTGATGACTTAAATATAAATAATATGGAGCTATATTTAGGTCATATTTTAGTCGCCGAAAAGGGTGGTCGAGCAGCAAGCTATCTCGAGGAACAAGGCGCTGCCATTATGCAAGAGTCGGATATTTTAGTGCGTGTGGTGTTGAATCGCGGCACTGCCGATTGCACGGTATGGACCTGCGATTTTAGTTACGATTACGTAAAAATCAACGCGGATTATAGAAGTTAGTCTGTGCTATAGAAGTTAACCTAATGGTAGATAAATTCGAAAATCTAATTAGTCGTGCTGAAAGCTTAATCACTAAGCTGGAGGCTTTGTTGCCAGCTCAAAGCTCGCCTGTTGACTGGACTGCGATAGCTTGGCGCTGGGTAATACATAATGGCCGTGGCAGTTTGCAAGCAGTTGAACATCCACATGCAATCTCACTGGATAACATTCGCTTTGTAGATGCACAGAAAGCCGAAATCGTACGCAACACGCAGCAGTTTATACAAGGGTTTCCTTCTAATAACGTATTGCTAACAGGCGCTCGTGGCACTGGAAAATCTAGCTTGGTGAAAGCGCTATTACCTAAGTTTTCTGCGCAAGGGTTGCGTTTGATTGAAGTGGAAAAACACGATTTAATTCATTTAAACCAAATTGTGGCCTTAGTACAAAGTCGAGCTGACAACGCAAACTTAAAATTTATTATTTTTTGTGACGACCTATCTTTTGAGGCGGGAGATATAGGCTACAAGGCGCTCAAGGTGGTGCTAGATGGCACCATTGCAAGCTTGTCAGAAAATGTATTGGTGTATGCGACATCTAATCGCAAAAACTTGATGCCCGAAATGATGGCAGATAATTTGGCTTTTAAACATGCAGATGGAGAAATTAGACCCAACGAAACGTTAGATGAAAAAGTGGCACTAGCGGAACGATTTGGTTTATGGCTGTCGTTTTATACATTCGATCAAGATGAGTATTTGGCCATAGCCGAAAATTGGCTAGCCACTTTTAATGTGGCTTGGGATGAATCTGCTAGGCAAGCTGCACTTGGTTTTAGCCATACACGTGGCATGCGCAGTGGGCGCGTAGCTTACCAATTTGCAAGAGACTATGCGGGCAAGCTAAAGTCGAAAGCTTAAAGTGCCATGACTAAAATTATTCACGTCGCAGTGGCTATAGTACAGCGAAAAAACGACGATGGTGGCAATGAATTTTTATTGGCAAGCCGGCCACATGGTAAGGGTTGGGCAGGGTGGTGGGAGTTTCCGGGTGGCAAAATTGAGGATGGCGAAACTCCTCAACATGCACTGACACGCGAATTGGCAGAAGAGCTCGGGATTAAACCCACCATCACCCAACAATGGCTGACGCGCCAATACGATTATCCTGCGCTATCTCAAAACGGACATGATGCTCCCGCCAAAACAGTGTTACTGCATTTTTATTTTGTGAGTGCTTGGCAGGGTGAAGTCTCGCCGCGTGAAGGTCAAAAGTTAAGCTGGCAATCAGCAGATAATATTACCGTTACGCCAATCTTGCCTGCAAATGCACCAATAATGAAAGCACTGGCACTGCCGCCTGTGTATGCCATTAGCAATATTGCAGAAATGGGTGAAAAACCATATTTAGATGCGCTGCAAGTTGCATTAAATAAGGGTCTCAGGCTTGTGCAAGTGCGCGAAAAACATCTTCCAAAAGATGAGTTTATTAGAATTGCTCAGAAAATTATTGCGATGGCAAAACCGTATAATGCTACCGTACTGATTAGCCAAGATATCGCGTTGGCACGCGATTTGGGTGCGCAAGGCGTGCACTTGCCCAGCCAAGATTTGTTAATGCTAAAAACTAAACCAGCAGGGTTAATGGTGACGGCATCTTGCCATAACGAAGCAGAGTTAGTTCATGCGGAAATGCTCGGTCTAGATTTTGTAGTGTTATCGCCAGTTAAATCGACACAAAGTCATCCAGAAATGGATGCGATGGGCTGGCAAGCATTTGCTGATAGGGCGAAAAAAACCACGTTACCGGTATATGCATTAGGGGGCATGACGCTGACTGATTTGCCGATTGCTTTAAGCTATGGCGCGCGTGGCGTCGCCTATCAGCGTGGCATTTTAAAGCAAGATGCTGACTAATCAGCAGCCTTAATCGGCAAAGTCACTTGTTGCTGTGTGATATTGCCGGCAGCATCTTTAAAGCTAAGTGTAAAATTCACACTTTCACCAGCTGTCAGTGGTTTTTTTAAATCAAATAACATCAGGTGAAAGCCGCCAGGTGCAAGCTTTTCTGCCTTGCCAGCTTTCAGTGGTAATTCCTCAAGCATGCGCATTTTCATTACGCCGTTTTCCATCTTCATGCTATGAATTTCAACTGAACCTGCAATATCAGCTTCGGCCTTAATCATGATGCTGTCTTGTGCGCTTAATAATGTCATATAAGCCGCGCCCACGTTTTGTCCCGGCGCGTTCGCGCGCACCCAGTTATCCATTATCGCCACACCTTGATTTGCCTCGCAAGCGCTTAGAAAAATAGTGAATGAGAGTAGTGTAAAAAAACGGTTAATCAAGTTCATCATCTAGTCCAGTTGGTTTATTGTCAGGGATGCGGTAATTTTCATTTGCCCAATCACCTAAGTCAATCATTTTACAGCGCTGGCTGCAAAATGGTCGAAAAGGATTATTGGTGTCGTAGGCTGCCATTTTCTTACAAGTGGGGCAAGCTACTTGTTTAGTTTTAAGGTTGGCTGGAGAGGTGGAAGTCATACGCAATTTTACAGCTTTATTGGGATAGATTACAGTCTAGAGATTACCTACTATAAATTACACAGCGTCATGGTAAAGTCCAAATCTTGGTCGCATGGTTTAGGTTTTTGCACAAAATCCAGCGCAGAGAACCGCACGTTAATGGCGTATTTGTTAGCACTTACTTCAGGGAAGCACGGGCAACTATCAGGAACATTGATAATCAGCATTTGTGCAGGCTTGGCGCCACCTAACATTTGCTGATAAAAGCCATTTTGTGCGGTAAATTTTCTAGGGGTATCGCTACCGCGCAAAATACGCAATATGGTTTTAATCGCTTCGTGCATTGGCATTAGGCGCGCTAGCCAGCCATCAAAATCGCTCTTGCGGCGGTTGGAATCTAAACCCAGCCAATGGTGGTAAGACGGTAAATCAAACTGACATACACCACCCAAAATGCCAGAACGCTGTTTAATGCCCATTAGCCATTCGTTTTCGCGCAAATGCTGGCCAAATTTGGAACCATCGGCACGCAACGCAGTGGAGCAAGCACCCACTTCGCGCAGTATTTTATCTAAGGCTTTTTCCGCAATAATTGGGTTGCCACGTAAGTTTTGCATGGCGAGACGTTGCCGATCTAGTTCTCCCACCAAATCCATTTTAAGATCGGCGCGATCCACAATATCCAACATTTGTAGCAGGGAGATTAATGCGGCGTGATGATGGTGTTGTTCTCCGCCCTCAACATTCAGCAGAATTTTTGAGAACAGGTCTTCCAGTCGCAAAAAAGTGCGAATACGTTCGTTAAATGGAAATTCGTAGCTAGACATGACGAAATATAGTCTGCCAACTTATAATAATAAATTGAGGTGAATTATCAGGTAGTTTTGCTAACTATGCAAGTATTAAGGTATTTTTGGTGAATGAGTAGTATTTTCTCGCGTAATTTTTCAAGATTTTCATTATTTTCAATGACATCATGCGCCAGCAACAATTGTTTTTTGCGCGGTGTTTGAGTGCGGATAATTTTTTTAATTTCAGATTCCGTTAACTGGCTGCGTTTTTTAACGCGTTCAATCTGTGTTTTTTCATTGCAATCAATCAACAAAATGCGATTAACATGCGGCGCATAGCGTGGGCTTTCAAATAGCAGGGGAATCGCCAATACTTGATACGGTGCATGCTTATGTTGTGCAAGCTGGCTTAATGCTTCAGTATAAATTGCAGGGTGCAAAATCGCATTTAATTTATTGCGTGCTACTTTATCATTAAACACCAAGTCACGCATGGCAGTACGGTTTAATGCGCCTTCTGGTGTGATGTATTCTTTGCCAAAATTGGCCTGAATATCTTGAATAATGGGCTGCTGCGCCGCTGTAAGTTGATGCGAAATTTCGTCTACATCCGTGACTGGCACGCCAAGCTCGGTAAATATTTTAGCAGCTTCTGATTTGCCGCTGCCTATACTACCTGTTAGCGCGACTACATACATTTAGGTCGCCAAATAAAAGCCAGCCAATTGCTGACCAAAAAATAAGGCAGCAATACCGCCTAGCGCTAAAAATGGGCCGAAAGGTATAGCAGTTCCACCACTTTTACCACGAAATGCAATCATACCGATGCCAATGATTGCACCAACGACTGAACTGAGTAAAATGACGGCTGGCAGCAACTGCCAACCAAACCAAGCGCCAATAGCGCCAAGCAATTTGAAATCACCATAGCCCATGCCTTCTTTGCCAGTGACTATTTTAAATAGCCAATACACTGACCATAAAATTAAGTAACCAAAAACTGCACCTAATACGGCAGATTTTAGGTCGGTCAAGCCATTATTTAAATTGAATAGTAACCCCAGCCAAAGTAGCGGCAAAGTGATGTCATCGGGAAGTAGTTGTGTGTCGAAATCGATAAAGGTCAATGTTACCAGCGCAAAGACAAAGATAAATGCAAATAGGCTAGTATTGCTATAGCCAAACTTGTAAGCCACAGCGCCAATCAGTGCGCCAGTTAAAGCTTCAATGAGTGGGTATCGTGGGCTAATCTTGGTTTTGCAACCTTTGCATTTACCAGCCAATATCATGTAGCTAATAATTGGAATATTTTCCAGCGCAGTAATTTGGTGGCCGCAGTTAGGGCAGGCTGAGCGCGGCGTCACGATGTTATATTTAGTAGGTATTGCTGAGTCAGGTTTTACGCCATAAGCCTCCGCCACATAAGCTCTTTCAGTGTAATCCATCATTTTAGGTAGTCGATGAATCACTACATTGAGAAAACTGCCCACCATTAAACCGATAATCGTAGAAAAAACCACAAAAAAAGTCGGCTCCGATTTTAATAAATCAGACAACGGCATTAAAAAATCAAACATAGCTTCCCTTAATTCGGCTTAAAGCAAGCCTAAAAGTTGATGTAAACTATTATTATCATGGCATCGTTAATGTAAGTGTGCAAGCTTGCTAGACTATAGTTAATTTAACTACTGTTGAAAATTAGCACATAAGCACCATTGTAGTATTGTAATAATTAGATTTAAGGATATAGATGTCTGACCTAGATAAAACGCTGGACAAAACACTGCTGAACGCGCTTGAGCAAATTGAGCTCAATAATATCAACCATCCTGCTTGGGATGCGCCGATTATTTGCCGCGTAGAGGTGGATTTACCTGGCTGGCTGGCGCAACTCACCGGTGAAAACAAGTGGGAAGTGTACAGCGAAGACGAGGACGAAACTTGCATTAGTTTTGCAATGCGGGAAAAAGCAGGAAAAACATTACCGAAACTAGCACCAAAGTTAGCCGAGGTCACTTTATACCATAACGGCTATGCAGTGGTGGATGTAGAGGGTAAAGCTTTGTTTGATGGTAGCCTGACGAGCGGCACCAGCGATTGCGCACATCTGAGCTATTTTCATGCTGAAAGTGGCGAGCCGATTATTTTAAATTAGTATATTAAGCGAGTAGCGTAAAGTATTTTTAAGGGTGCTCTGCAAGCCTAATGTATATTGGTCTGCAGGGCATCCTTAATTGTTATGTTTTTGTGCTTTTTGAGTTAGAAATCTCTTTTAACTGCAAACTCAGCCAAATCAACCAGTGCCTGCTTGTTGGTGGAATTTGGTAGAGGCGCGATGGCTTCAACACCAATTCTAGCTTCATTTTCAGCCAGTTTCCGCACATAGTTCAGTGCGTCGGTTGCCTTAACTGCAGCCAGCACAGCAGGTAACTCTTGCAATCCCCCATGTTGAATGGCATTGCGAATGGTGGCTGATTCAGCGGCGTTGCCGCGATGCATGGCGATAAGTAATGGTAATGTTGGTTTGCCTTCACTTAAATCATCGCCTAAGTTCTTACCAATTTGGTTTACGTCGCCGCTTAAATCTAGTACGTCGTCTATTAACTGAAATGCCGTTCCAATCCGCATACCGTATTGTGCTAGCGCGTTTTCTTCTTGCACGTTGGCATTACTAATTACAGCACCTAAGCGGGTAGCAGCTTCAAATAATTTGGCCGTTTTAAAATGGATGACCTTTAAATACTCTTGCTCGGCCACGTTTGCGTTATTAATGTTAAGTAACTGCAACACTTCGCCTTCGGCGATAATATTGGTGGTTTCAGATAAAATCTGCATCACACGCATATTTTGCAGTTTTACCATCATTTGAAACGCACGAGAATATAAGAAATCGCCCACCAGTACACTGGCGGCGTTGCCAAATAAATGATTTGCTGTACTGTTGCCGCGCCGCATGGCCGACTCATCTACCACATCATCGTGCAACAGAGTGGCGGTGTGAATAAACTCAACAATAGCGGCAAGCTCGTGATGTTGCGCTTGAATGCTTCCAAATATTCCACTAGAAATCAATACCAGTGCGGGTCGCAGGCGTTTTCCACCACCATTGATAATGTGTTCACCGATGGTGTTGATGAGCGAAACTTCAGAGTGCAGCGACCTTCGAATAACGGTATCGACTGCTTGCATATCTTGCGCAATGTGAGATTGAATGTGGTTGAGATTCACGTGCTAAGCCATTTCTAAGATATTACAATTTTAACACAGCCTGCGCAGGCTTATTTGGCAATTTAGCGTTTGCAATATCTAGTAATTTAAGTATAATGCGCGATTCATTTGAACGTGTAGAAGCAAGGTTAAAACCATGTACGCAGTAATTAAAACAGGTGGTAAGCAATATAAAGTAGAAGCTGGCGCAACGCTTAAGGTTGAAAAACTGGTTGGCGATGTGGGTAGCAAAGTGGTTATCGATAAAGTATTGATGATTGCAGATGGTGACAACACAACCATTGGCGCGCCATTGATTGCTGGTGCAACAGTAAATGCGACAGTTGTTTCGCATGGCCGTGCAGACAAGGTAATGATTTTCAAATTCCGTCGTCGTAAACACTATCGTAAAACACAAGGCCATCGCCAAAGTTTTACTGAAATTCAAATTGGTGAAATTTTAGCCGCAGGCCAAGTAGCAGCAAAACCAGCAAAAGCCAAAGCCGCTAAAGTTGCTGAGTAATTAGAATTTAAAAGGATTAAATCATGGCACACAAAAAAGCAGGCGGTAGTTCACGTAACGGTCGCGATTCACACTCACAACGTTTAGGCGTTAAAGCATTTGGTGAAACAGTTGTTTCAGCAGGCAGCATTATCGTGCGTCAACGTGGCACTAAAATGCATGCGGGTGACAACGTCGGCATGGGTAAAGACCACACGCTATTCGCAAAAATTGAAGGCAAAGTAACTTTTGCTGTTAAAGGCGCATTAAAACGCCACACAGTCAGCATTGTTGCAGTTTAAGAAATTTTAACTGATTAAAGCCTCATCGTTTGATGGGGCTTTTTTATTTGGTGGTTTGGTTATAATAGTTAAAGAAGGCGCTTCTAAAATGTGCGGGCGATGCAAAATCGAACGCGCATGGAGCGCAATGACGAAATCGCACATTTGAGTGCATTGAGGATATGAGCACCTCGCAAGTTTGATTTTGCAAGTGTAGCCATTTTAGATATGAAGTTTATTGATGAAGCAACTATTAAGGTTTATGCCGGCGACGGCGGTAATGGCGTTGCCACGTTCCGCCGCGAAAAGTACGAGCCGATGGGTGGCCCAAATGGTGGCGATGGCGGTAAAGGCGGCTCCATTTATGCAGTAGCAGACCGCAATATCAATACGCTGGTCGATTATCGCTACACGCGTACGTTTCGGGCTCAGCGCGGTGAGAATGGTCGCGGTGCAGAATGTTACGGTGCAAAAGGTGAAGACACCATATTAAGAGTACCTGTTGGTACGGTGATATCAGATAAAGCCACCGAGCGCATGATTATTGACTTGGCTGAGCATGGCCAGCAAGTATTACTAGCCAAAGGTGGCAATAACGGTTTAGGTAATGTACATTTTAAATCCAGTATCAACCGCGCGCCTCGCCAATGCACTAAAGGTGAACCGGGCGAAGAGTTTGAGCTGTATATGGAGCTTAAGGTACTGGCCGATGTTGGTTTGCTGGGCATGCCAAACGCGGGTAAATCTACTTTCATTCGCAGCGTTTCTGCTGCTAAACCCAAAGTGGCGGATTATCCTTTTACGACACTTCACCCAAACTTAGGCGTGGTGAGAGTAGATGCCGAGCGCAGTTTTGTCATCGCCGATGTGCCAGGTTTGATTGAAGGTGCGGCAGAAGGCGCCGGGCTTGGCCACCAGTTTTTACGCCACTTACAACGTACCTCCTTGTTGTTGCATCTGGTGGATATCGCTCCATTTGATGAAGCCACTGACCCAGTGGCGGAAGCCAAAGCCATTGTGAATGAGCTGAAAAAATATGACGAAGAGCTTTACAATAAACCTCGTTGGTTGGTGTTGAATAAAACTGATATGTTGCAAGACAGTGCTGCTGTGGTGAAGAAATTTGTAAAAGATTATGGTTATAAAGGCCGTGTATTCGCGATTTCTGCCATTAGCGGAGTTGGCTGCAAAGAGCTTACCTATGCGATTATGGACCATTTAGACGAAGTGAAAAAACAAGCGTTAGAGCAAACAAATGAGCAACTCCCTATTAATCAATAGCAAAACGCTGATTGTAAAGGTTGGCTCTAGCCTAGTGACCAACAATGGTGAGGGGCTGGATAAAATAGCCATTGCCGCCTGGGCGACGCAAATTAGTGCGCTGGTAAAACAGGGTAAGCAAGTGGTGCTGGTTTCTAGTGGCGCGGTGGCTGAGGGGATGCAGCGATTGGGCTGGAAAAAAAGGCCTGTAGAAGTGAACGAGCTACAGGCAGCTGCTGCCGTCGGACAAATGGGTTTAGTGCAAATGTACGAAAGCTGTTTTGCTCAGTTTGGCCTGCACACTGCGCAGATATTGCTTACCCACGATGATTTGCGCGATAGAAAACGCTATTTAAACGCACGTAGCACACTAAAAACCCTGCTAGCTTTAAACGTGATTCCAATTATTAATGAGAATGACACGGTGGTGACCGAAGAAATCCGCTTTGGTGATAACGACACTTTGGCAGCATTAGTCGCCAATCTAATCGAGGCCGATGCGCTGGTAATTCTAACCGATCAGCAAGGTTTGTATTCAGCTGACCCACGCAAAAATAAAGACGCAAAATTTATCAATTTTGAAACTGCAGGCAATGCAGCGCTTGAACAAATGGCAGGTGGAGCAGGCAGCAGTGTGGGCACGGGTGGCATGCTCACTAAAATTCTTGCTGCTAAACGCGCAGCCAGCAGTGGCGCGCATACCGTGATTGCTTCAGGACGAGAAAAAGATGTGTTGATTCGACTCAATGCTGGCGAAGCCATTGGCACGCATTTGCAAGCCACCCAGATTAAGACAGTAGCAAAAAAACAATGGCTAGCTGACCATTTACGCCTAGGCGGTAAGCTGGTATTGGATGCTGGAGCGGTGAAAGTGCTGAAGACGGATGGCAAAAGTTTGCTGCCAATTGGGGTGGTTAAAGTACAGGGTAATTTTGACCGTGGTGACGTGGTGGCCTGTGTAGATGAGACGGGTAATGAGGTGGCGCGTGGCATTGTGAATTATAATTCCAGCGAAGCAGCGCGTATTATGCGCAAAGCCAGCAGCGAGATTGAGAAAATTTTGGGTTATGTGGAAGAATCAGAGCTGATTCACCGTGATAATCTAATTGTGATTTAGCCTTATTTTTTTAAACAGAGAAAATTAAAATGAATAAACCATTGGTTGCCATTGTGATGGGTTCAGACAGCGATTGGCCGGTCATGAAAATCGCGGCACAGATGTTGGCAGATTTTGGCGTAACGTATGAAGCCAAAGTGGTTTCAGCACATCGCACACCTGACTTAATGTTTAAGTTTGCCGAAAATGCGGCTAAAGAGGGCTATCAAATTATTATCGCTGGCGCGGGTGGCGCAGCACATTTGCCTGGCATGGTAGCCGCAAAAACCACATTACCTGTATTAGGCGTTCCAGTACCAAGTAAACATTTACAAGGACAAGACTCATTGCTTTCCATCGTACAGATGCCAAAAGGTATTCCTGTGGCCACATTTGCGATTGGTGATGCTGGTGCGGCAAATGCGGGATTATTTGCGGTTTCTATTTTGGCAAATCATGACGCTGGTTTAGCGAAAAAGCTGGCAGAATTTCGTGCCGCACAAGCTGACAAAGTGCACAACATGATATTAAGTGAAAAGCCTTAATTTAGAAAGCCTGATTTGAAAGTCACAGTTTTGAAAGTCAAAGTAGAATGGTAACAAAACAAACAATCACTGCACCAGCCATGCTGGGCATGTTAGGCGGCGGTCAACTTGGCCGTTTTTTTGTGATTGCGGCGCATGAGCTTGGATATCAAGTGACCGTGCTCGACCCTGATAAAAATAGCCCAGCAGGCAAAATCGCCGATGTGCATTTGTGTGCTAATTACGACGACGAGGCTGCACTAAAACAAATGGCTGAAACTTGCCAAGCAGTGACTACTGAGTTTGAAAATGTGCCTGCTAATACACTAGAGAAGTTGGCACTTACTACTACTGTTCGCCCTAGCGCGGCTTGTGTGGCTGTTGCGCAACATCGTGTACTAGAAAAAACTTTCATTAAAGAATCTGGCTTGCCTGTGGCGCCATTTGCGGTGATCAATATAGCTGCAGATTTGCCTGATGATGCCAGCACGCTATACCCCGCTATATTGAAAGTGGCGCGTTTTGGTTATGATGGCAAAGGCCAGGCGCGGGTGAAAAATCAGGCAGAAGCGCAGCAAGCTTTTGCCGAATTTAAGCAAGAAATCTGCGTGTTAGAACAGATGTTACTGCTGGATTTGGAAGTGTCCGTCGTACTGGCACGCGATGCTACTGGCAATATAGCAACTTTCCCCACCGCGGAAAATAGTCATCTCAATGGTATCCTCGACATGAGCATTGTGCCAGCCCGTTGCAGTGAGGTGCTAAAAGCCAATGCACAAATGCTGGCGAAAAAATTGGCCGAAAAGTTGGATTACGTTGGTGTGTTGGGTGTGGAATTCTTTGTGGTTAAAAACCAGCTATTGGTGAATGAAATTGCACCGCGTCCGCATAACTCTGGGCACTACACGATAGATGCGTGTGTCACCAACCAGTTTGAACAGCAAGTGCGTGTGATGACGGGTTTGCCGCTGGGCGATGCCAGCCTGCACAGTGATGCGGTGATGGTGAATATTTTAGGCGATAGTTGGTTTGCTAATAGCGCCGAGGGTAAAACAGTTGCTCTGGAACCTGCATGGAACAAGGCGCTCAGCCATCCCAATTTAAAGCTGCATTTATATGGTAAACACGAACCGCGCAAAGCGCGCAAAATGGGGCATTTTACTGTGATAGACAAAAAGCTTGAGAGTGCGTTAAATGTGGCACTGATTGCGCGCAGTGAATTAAATATCGGTTGAGTTGAATATTGGTTAATAAAACTGTTAACCAACAAAAAAGCCGAGCCAAATATTACTTTGGGCTCGGCTTTTTATATATGACTAAGTTATTCTGCTTTGGCTTTTTTCGCTGCAGCAGGTTTTTTAGCGGCTGCTGCTTTTGGCGCTGCAGCTTTTGCAGTTGTTGTTTTAGCTGCTGCTGTTGCTTTTGCGGCTGGCTTCGCTTTTGCTTTAGGTGCAGCTTTCGTTACCTTAACTCCAGCAGCAGATGCGCCTGTCATTGCTTTAATGGCAGCGCTTAGGCGGCTTTTATGACGTGCTGCTTTATTTTTGTGAATGATTTTTTTATCCGCAATGCGGTCAATCACCGTAATGTTTTCTTGGTAACTTGCTGCAGCTACTGCTTTGTCGCCAGACTCAACAGCCTTAATAATTTTTTTGATTGCAGTGCGCAAAGTTGAACGTAACGCGGCGTTGTGTGCGTTTACTTTAACGGATTGACGTGCGCGTTTTCGTGCTTGTGCGGTGTTTGCCATGAGTTCTCTGTCCTAAAGCTTATGTATTGATACTAAGGTGGTTAATACGAAACCGTGCATAATAGTGTTTTTTAACCCATTTTGCAAGAACTAATCATTAATTCTGGCCGTTAAAAGTCAACGCTACATGTTAAAATCTCGCCATTATTTTATTTTAAGTGTGGCATGAATTTACTCCGTGTCCTTGCCAGTGTCGGCAGCATGACTTTTTTATCGCGCATTTTAGGCTTTGCGCGCGATACTTTGATTGCACGCATGTTTGGCGCAGGCTTGGCCACCGATGCATTTTTTGTGGCGTTTAAAATCCCCAATTTGTTGCGGCGTGTATCGGCAGAGGGTGCCTTCAGCCAAGCGTTCGTGCCGATTCTGGCAGAATATAAATCTCAACGCACACCAGCAGAAACACATGCTTTAATTAGCCATGTGGCCAGCTTAATGGGCGTATTTTTAGTGCTGGTAACCATTGCTGGCATGTTGGCTGCGCCCTTAATTGTAGGTATCACCGCGCCTGGTTTTGCGAAAGACGCATCTAAGTTCTCTCTCACCGTTGAGCTATTACGCATCACCTTTCCTTATATTGTGTTTATTTCGCTGGTGTCGCTGGCAGGCGGCGTGCTGAATACCTATAGTAAATTTCAAATTCCTGCATTTACGCCTGTTTGGTTGAATGTGTCATTTATTGTGGCCATATTGTTTGTTGCGCCTTATTTTAACAATGCCATTCAAGTGTTGGCGTGGGCGGTGTTTGTAGGCGGTATGCTGCAATTACTGTTTCAGTGGCCGTATTTGCACAAATTAGGCTTAGTCCCGCGTTACGAGTTGAACTGGCAAGATGAAGGCGTGCGTCGCATTTTAAGGTTGATGGGCCCAGCCATTTTTGGCGTGTCGGTGGCGCAAATTTCCATCGTGCTTAACAATATCTTCGCCAGTTTTTTGCAAACGGGTAGCGTATCTTGGTTGTATTATGCCGATAGGCTGATGGAGTTTCCCACGGGTGTGTTGGGTGTGGCGTTGGGGACGATTTTGTTGCCCAGTTTATCCAAAGCGTTTGTGAATAAAACCGAAGTGGAATATAGCCAATTGCTCGATTGGGGCTTACGGCTTACTTTTTTGCTGGCAGCGCCAGCAGCAGTTGCTTTGGCTGTGCTATCAAAACCTTTAGTCGCCAGCTTGTTTTATTACGGTAAATTCAGCGCAACCGATGTGATGATGACGGAGCGCGCGGTCATTGCCTACAGTCTTGGCTTGATTGGCCTGATTTTAGTGAAAGTGCTCGCACCAGGTTTTTATGCGCGGCAAAATGTTAAAACTCCTGTAAAAATTGCCATTTTTACTCTAGTGATTACACAGCTACTCAATATTTTGTTTGTATTTACTTTGGGATTGCAACACGCGGGTCTTGCTTTGTCTATTGGCTTGGGTGCGTGTATCAATGCAGGGTTGCTGTATTATCATTTGCGCCGTGATGGGATTTATCACTTGCAAACAGGCTGGCTTAAGTTTTTTAGTAAAGTGACGCTAGCATTGTTGGCGATGGCAGGCGCTTTATATTGGCTGGCAATGCTTGCGGGCGATTGGCTGCAGATGGCTACGATGCTTAAGCTGTCATGGCTAGCTGTGTTGGTGCTGGCAGGCGCTGTGGTGTATTTTGCAGTGCTTTGGCTGTTAGGGTTTAGACCGCGCGATTTCAGTAAACGCGTCATTAATTAAGATGAGCGCTATGCAGGTTTTTCGCCATCTACCAACGCGACATTCTAATCAACCATGCGAGCCACTTGCGTTGGCAATCGGCAATTTTGATGGCATGCACTTGGGTCACCAAGCACTGCTACAGGCCAATATCCTTGCGGCTTCCAGCCTAGGTAAAATACCTGCTGTATTAACGTTTGAGCCACATCCGCGCGAATTTTTCACGCCACACAATGCGCCTGCGCGCTTAACAACTTTACGCGAAAAGCTTGAGTTGTTTGATGCGGCGGGGGTTAAAAAAGTATTTATCTGTGCCTTTAACAAGCGTTTTGCGGCCATTAGTGCAGACGCTTTTTTAAATATTTTACGCGAACAACTGAATGCAAACACGATATTAGTGGGCAATGATTTTAAATTTGGTGCCAAGCGCTTGGGCGATGTCGGCAGTTTTAAAGCTGCGGGCTTTGATTTAATCGCGCTACCGCAAGTGGATTTAGATGGCAGTCGTGTATCTAGTACCCGTGTGCGCAATGCGCTGGCAATCGGTGACTTAACTTTAACCAAGAAATTGTTAGGCCGTCATTACAGTATCAGTGGCAAGGTGGTACATGGTGCAAAAAGAGGCAGAGAGTTGGGATTTCCCACCGCTAATATCCATATGCGGCATGAGCGGCCTGCGTTAACAGGGGTTTATGCGGTAAAATTGGACGGTTTGCCAGCGGTCGCTAATTTGGGCGTACGGCCTACCATTAAAGGCGGCATTGCAGACATACCAAAACTGTTGCTAGAAACACATGTGCTTGATTTTAATGGCGACTTGTATAGCCAGCATGTACATGTAGAATTTTTGCATAAAATACGTGAAGAGCAAAAGTTTGAGAGTTTGGATGCTTTAAAAGCGCAAATCGCACAAGATGTTGGCGTTGCAAGGCATTATTTTCAAGACAGTATTTTAATCAACAAATTGTTAAGAGTTTAGGCTAAGAAATAAATCATGACTGATGAAGTAAATAAAGATCAAAATAAATATAAAATCAACCAGCCGGAAACCCCATTCCCCATGCGTGGCGACTTGGCTAAACGTGAGCCTGCTTGGCTAAAGCAATGGCAAGATAAAAAGCTTTATGAGCGTATTCGCAGAGCGCGCGTGGGTAAGCCAAAATTCATTCTGCATGACGGCCCGCCGTACGCCAATGGCGATATTCATATTGGTCATGCGGTCAATAAAATCCTCAAAGATATCATCATTAAATCTAAAACCATGAGCGGCTTTGATGCGCCTTATGTGCCAGGCTGGGATTGCCACGGATTGCCAATTGAATTGGTGGTAGAAAAAAATCACGGCAAAAATATCGACCCTGCCAAGTTTCGTGAGCTGTGTCGCGCTTACGCCGCTGAACAAGTAGAAAAGCAAAAGAAAGACTTTATTCGTCTGGGTGTGTTGGGCGATTGGGGAAATCCGTATTTGACGATGGATTTTAAGACCGAAGCTGACATCATGCGTGCATTGGGTGAGATACAAAAAAATGGTTATCTTTACCAAGGCAGCAAGCCCGTGCATTGGTGCGTGGATTGTGGCAGCGCGTTAGCTGAGGCTGAGGTGGAATATGAGGACGTGAACTCACCTGCGATTGATGTGGGTTTTAAGGTGGCAGATAATGAGGCCTTAAGCAAAGCGTTTGGCGTAGAGGTGGCGGGTGATGCGTATGCGGTAATTTGGACAACGACACCTTGGACATTGCCTGCGAACCAAGCGGTGAGTGTGCATCCTGAACTTGATTATGATTTAATTCAAACTAGTAAGGGTTTGTTAATACTTGTGCATGAGTTAACAGAAAGCACCCTAGCTCGATACGGTGAAGAAAATTACAAAGTCGTTGGCTCGTGTAAAGGTCTTGCATTAAAAGGTCTACAACTTCAGCACCCGTTCGATTGCCGCCAAGTGCTAGTTATTTTGGGCGATCACGTAACCACTGATGCGGGTACTGGCTTAGTACATACCGCTGCTGCGCATGGTAACGATGACTGGTTGGTGATGAAAGCGAACTTCCCTAATGAAAAACCACGCATTTTAATGGGTGGTGATGGCAAGTTTTTTAATAGTGATTTGGTTGAGCTGGAGGGTATTCGTGGCTTAAGCCGTCAAGAAGCGAATAAAGTGATTTTGGCTACGATGCAGGCAAACGGTAGTTTATTAGCAAGTGCGCGGTTAAATCATAGCTTTCCACATTGCTGGCGCCATAAAACACCACTCATGCAGTTGGCGACGCACCAATGGTTTATTGGTATGAATGCACAAGACGCTGCTGGTACAAGCTTGCGCGAGCATGCCAATCAAGCCGTTGATGCAACCGAGTTTTTCCCAGCTTGGGGTCGAGCGCGTTTAGAGGCGATGATTAAAAATCGCCCCGATTGGTGCGTATCACGCCAACGCAACTGGGGGGTGCCGATGCCATTTTTTGTGCATAAAGAAACAGGTGAGCCGCACCCGCAAACTGCCGAATTACTAGAAGCAGCCTGCTTGCTGGTTGAAAAATCAGGTGTTGAAGCATGGTTTAGTCTAGATGAAAGCGCTTTCCTGCAGGCCAATACCAGTCCTGCTTCCAAGTCAATCAACGTTGAGTATAAAAAGGTGACTTATACCTTGGATGTTTGGTTTGATTCAGGCGCAACGCATGCTGCCGTGTTAAAACGTCGTCCTGAATTAAATTTCCCAGCTGATTTATATTTAGAAGGTTCAGACCAACACCGTGGTTGGTTTCAATCTAGTTTGCTTACCGGCTGTGCGATTGATGGCAGAGCGCCTTACAACGCACTCTTAACCCATGGTTTTGTGGTAGATGGCGCAGGCCATAAAATGAGCAAATCGAAAGGCAATGTGGTGGCGCCGCAAAAAGTGATGGATACTTATGGTGCAGATATTTTGCGCTTGTGGGCAGCCAGCACAGATTACTCTGGTGAGCTAACAATTAGTGACGAAATTTTAAAACGCGTAGCTGATAGCTACCGTAAAATCCGCAATACCTGCAAATTTTTGCTGGCAAATATTGCAGATTTTGATGCAAGTAAAGATTTGTTGCCAGTTGAGCAATGGCTGGAAATAGACCGATATGCGCTGTATTTAACACAGAAATTGCAAGCTGAAGTTTTGGCTGATTATGACCGTTATGAGTTTCACTTGGCAGTGCAAAAACTGGTGAGTTTCTGCTCAGATGATTTGGGTGCTTTTTATCTCGATATTCTTAAAGATAGGCTGTATACCAGTGGCGAAAATTCGCCCGCCCGGCGCGGTGCGCAGAGTGCCTTGCACCATATCACGCATACCTTTATGCGTTTAATCGCGCCAATTTTAAGCTTTACCGCCGATGAGATTTGGCAGGTCTTGGATTGCGATAAGAACAAGAGTGTTTTTGAGGATATTTGGTATGGCATCCCAGCGCATGGTCTGCAAGCCAATAGAATAGAGGCTTGGGAGGCTGTTGTTTCTGCTCGT
>JAABQZ010000014.1 GCA_011391175.1 Methylophilaceae bacterium
AAGCGGGCGCGGTGTTAGCTTATGGTAACTTTATTTCGATTGTCATTAATTTTATCATTTTGGCTTTTGTGATTTTTCAAATGGTGAAAATGGTGAACAGGATGAAAAAAGAAGCGCCACCAGCTGCGCCAGCACCAACCCCAGACGACATTGTATTGTTGCGTGAAATTCGTGATGCGCTTAAGAAATAAGCGATAACTAAGTAATAAAAAAGGCGCCTATAGCGCCTTTTTTATTACTTACTAACTTGATTAATGAGTTGCGGATTATTCGGTTGCTGGAATCTCTTCTAGTTTTTCCATTTCTGGCATCGGCTGCATTTCATATTTCTTACCAGCGCCATCATTAGCTTCACTGCCGTCGTTATTCAAAAACACCACCTGCACCACTTTGTCATCTATAAAATCTAGTTCTGTCGTGGGATAGTAGGTACCATTTTCATCGGTATTAATGTTGTGATAATGCCAAATGCTGGCCACCACTTTGCCTGTACCTTTTACTTTTACGTCATCGGCTTTGGCTGGCTCACCAAACAGCTCAATAATTTTCGCTTTGTTGAATTGATTGATGACTGCCACAAAGGCTTTTTCCTCGGTGGGGATTTCGGTCACTAACGGTTGTAATTGCGCCTCTTCTATTTGTTGTGTACTGAGCATCTCTTCGGCATAGCCAATGTTTGTAAGCAAGCTAGCAGTAACAAGCGAAACAGCCAACATCCATTTTTTCATCAATCTCTCCAAAATACCGTGTTCTCTAGAATATAGCATTATGAGATTTGAAACTATAATTAGTTCACACAATATTCATGTTTTAACTATAACGATTATGTAGATTCAATCGGATATGGTTCGTCGGGGATAATTTCAACCAAAATAGAATGTAAGCGCCTGCTATCAGCGCGCAAAACAGAAATGCTTAAATTGTCAATTACCACGCTGTCACCACGCTTGGGCAAATGGCCAAATTTATTCACCACCAAGCCGCCTATGGTTGAATATTCTTCATCACTAAAACTGGTGCCAACCGCCTCGTTAAAGTCAGCAATCTCGGTCAGCGCTTTGACACGATAATGCCCATCGGCATTTTGGATGATATTGTCTTCATCCTCATCGTAATCGTACTCGTCTTCAATATCGCCAACAATTTGCTCAAGCACATCCTCAATCGTCACCATGCCGGCTACACCGCCATACTCATCAACGACGATAGCGATGTGATTACGGTTACTGCGGAATTCTTTTAATAAAACGTTTAAGCGCTTGGCCTCGGGGATAAACACGGCAGGGCGTAGCATGTCGCGCACTTCAAAATCTTCGCCGGCGTAGTACCTTAATAAGTCCTTGGCTAGTAAAATACCAATCACATCATTTTTGTCGTCTTCAATCACAGGGAAGCGCGAGTGCGCGGTTTCAATCACGTGTGGGATAAACGTTTCGGGTGCGTCGGTAATGTCAATGACATCCATTTGTGAGCGCGGAATCATGATGTCGCGCACTTGCATCTCGCTTACTTGCAACACACCTTCTATCATGGCCAGCGAGTCGGCATCCATTAGGTGGTTTTCATACGCGCCGTGTAGTAGTTCTACAAGTTGTTCTCGGTCTTCGGGTTCGCGCAACAAAAAATTGCTTAAACGCTCTAATAAACTTGTTTTATTGTTCGACTTTTCCGGGTCAGAGGCCATTAAGGCATCCTATGTAGTGAGATAGGGGTTAGGATACCCTAATTTAGCCAAAACTTGTATCTCAACGGACTCCATCAACTCGGCTTGGTGCGCATCCTCGTGGTCATAACCGTGTAAATGCAGCACGCCATGCACCGTTAAATGTGCAAAATGGGCTTCAATTGGCTTATTTTGCTCGCTCGCTTCTTTTATGACGATGGGTGCGCAAATCACAATATCGCCCATTAAATGCGGCGTTTCAGTGAGTGGAAAAGTCAGCACGTTCGTTGCATAATCTTTACCTCGGTAAGCCAAATTTAAGGCTCTGCCTTCATCCTCATCCACAAGACGAATCGTCGCTTCAGTTTCAACGCGCAGCGCGGCTTTTGCCCATTTGCGAAACTGTTTTGCGCTAGGTAAGTTGGCAAATTTTGATGCAAATTGGACAGAAAGTGACAGTTGCGGCATACGTTATCTATATCGTTATCAATATTAATGCCCTGTAAGCCAGTACCCATGAGGCTTGCAAGGCATTAATTTTTTCTCGGCTCATTATCGGCTTGTTTTTGGTCGTAATCTTCGTAGGCATTGATGATTTTTTGCACCAGTGGATGCCTCACAACGTCAGCAGATAAAAATTGCGTAAACGCCAAGCCTTTTACATTTTTTAAGATTTTTTGCGCTTCTACCAAGCCGCTTTTTTGGTGACGTTGCAAATCAATTTGCGTAACATCACCTGTAATCACGGCTTTGGTGCCAAAGCCAATGCGGGTTAAAAACATCTTCATTTGCTCAGGTGTGGTATTTTGCGCTTCATCCAAAATAATAAAGCTCTGGTTGAGCGTACGGCCGCGCATATAAGCCAGTGGCGCGACTTCAATCGCGCCGCGCTCAAACATTTTATTCACGGTGTCATAGCCTGCCAAATCATATAGTGCATCGTAAAGAGGGCGTAAATAAGGGTCTACTTTCTGGTTTAAATCGCCTGGCAAAAAGCCAAGTTTTTCACCTGCCTCAACTGCAGGGCGAACCAGCACAATTTTTTTAACGCGGTCACGGCTCATGGCATCCACCGCGCTGGCGACTGCTAAATAAGTCTTGCCCGTACCAGCTGGGCCTATGCCAAACGTCACATCATGATCTTGAATTTGCTGCAAATATTCTACTTGGCGCGGTGTGCGGCCATGCAAATCGCCACGCCGCGTCATCAATACAGGCATACTGCTGTTCACATCTTCAGGTTTGAGCTTGTCTACTTCTACCAAACCAAGTTGAATGTCTTCAAGCTCCAACGGTTTTTTCGCCCGCACATAAAAATTCTCTATCATTTGCGCGGCCATGCGCATATTGTCCGTTTTGCCGCTAATATTAAATGTGCTGCCGCGACGATTAATATTCACCTCTAGCGCGGTTTCAATTTGCTTGATATTTTCATCCAGTGCGCCACACAGGTTGGCCAAGCGGGCGTTGTCTTCAGGTTGCAGGGTAATTTCCATCAGTGAACTATCTTTCCAACCGGCTCGTCTATTAAATCGCCTTTAAGGCGTTTTGGGTTGCTGACATCGGTGATTTTTACCTGCACAAAGGTGTTAATTAAGCTGGCGTTACCCGCAATATCAACCACGCGATTATTATCCGTTTTGCCTGCCAGCAAGCTAGCATCTTTACGGGATGCACCATCAATCAACACGCGTTGTACCGTGCCTAGCATGCTGCGACTAATGGTGTCGCCTTGCGCCTCGTTAATGGTTTGCAGCTTGCTTAAACGCGCTAATTTTATTTCTTGCGGTGTATCGTCTTTGATAAATGCGGCAGGCGTACCAGGTCGTGGGCTATACAAAAAGCTAAAGCTGTAATCAAAGCCAACATCCTGCATTAACTTTACAGTGGACTCAAAATCGGCCTCAGTCTCGCCGGGGAAGCCAATAATAATATCCGACGTAAACGTTAAATTAGGGCTGGCAGCTTTCAGCTTGCGAATGATACTTTTATATTGCAGCGCGGTGTAATTGCGCTTCATCGCCATCAACACACGGTCGCTGCCGGCTTGTACAGGCAAGTGCAACTGCACCGCGAGTTTTGACACGGTCGCAAAGCAGCTAATCAAGCGCTCGCTCATTTCATTGGGATGGCTCGTGGTAAAGCGGATGCGTTCGATTTGCGGAATCTCGGCAATGGTTTCAATCAGCATGGCTAAATCTGCGTCCACACCTTCGTATTCGGTTTTATAGGCGTTTACATTTTGCCCTAAGAGTGTGATCTCCTTTACGCCTTGCTCAGCCAGTTGAGCCGCTTCTGCCAAAATATGTTCAAACGGCCGCGATACTTCCTCACCGCGCGTATAGGGCACTACACAGAAGCTACAATATTTGCTGCAGCCCTCCATAATGCTGAGAAAAGCGGTTGCACCTTCTACCCGTGGTGGTGGTAGATGGTCGAATTTTTCAATCTCTGGAAAGCTAATATCGACTTGAGACAGGCCTGAGCTTTTTGAGTTTTTAATCATCTCAGGCAAACGGTGCAAGGTTTGTGGGCCGAATACCACATCCACATACGGCGCGCGTTTGATGATGTTGTTGCCTTCTTGACTGGCGACACAACCACCGACACCAATGATTAAATTAGGGTTTTTCTCTTTGAGTGGAATAAATCGGCCAAGGTGGCTAAATACTTTATCTTCGGCTTTTTCACGCACCGAGCAAGTATTGAGCAAAATCACATCAGCTTCATCCACGTTTTCGGTTTGTGTCATGCCATTGTCGGCGTGAAGCAAATCGGCCATGCGTGATGAGTCGTATTCGTTCATCTGACAACCAAAGGTTTTAATGAAGACTTTTTTAGTTGGATTTTTAATGGTGGAATCCATAGTTAGGTGATAAGCATACGCTAAGAGCGTTATTAGATATTGGAGGTAGAATTTATTATTTCTACCAACGATCCATTAAGGCTAACGATTTGGCCAAAATATTACGGTATGATAGTAAAAAATTTCGCATAGCATGTATTTTACCTGTCAACTGTCATGGAGGGCAAATTGCCTGATATTTTTGCAGCTAAGTTAGAGTCGTTTGAAGAAGCTACCGCCATCATTACCCTTGATGGAAGAACTATAACTTATGCTGCTTTGGCTAAATTGGCGGATGATTTTAGCAGTCAGTTCTCAAAGAATCAGAAGCAACTATTTTTGCTGGCAGCTGACAACTCTTTAGAATGTATTGTTGCTTATCTTGCAGCTTTAAGGTCAGGTGTTCCTGTCATACTGACGCCGCACGACAAGCCGGATACATTCGAAAATATCTTTAATCAATTTAAGCCGACAATTACTTATCGCCCTCAAAATGGCGGTTACAAGTTGCAACAGTATTTAGAAGCAGAATCCCCCAGTGTAAATTTTCCAAGTAAACTTGCCGTGTTGCTATCAACATCAGGTACAACGGGTAGTGCAAAGCTGGTAAAACTATCTGCGAGCAATGTGAATGCTAACGCAAAATCGATTGCTGAGTATTTGCAACTTAGTGCGTCGGAAAGAGCGATTACAAGCCTTCCAATGTATTACTCTTACGGACTCTCGGTTATCAACAGCCATTTAAGTATTGGCGCTTCACTAGTGTTAACTGAAGATTCTGTGATTGATGAGAGTTTTTGGCAGTTGTTTAACCAGCACCAATGCACGAGCTTTGCTGGAGTGCCCTATTCCTACGAACTATTGAAGCGTAGTGGTTTTGAGGATCGGCAGATTCCAAGCCTAAGATATATGACACAAGCTGGTGGAAAGTTGCCTAAAGAACTGGTTGAGTACTATGCTCTGCTAGCAGAAAAAAAAGGCTGGCGTTTTTATGTGATGTACGGTCAAACAGAAGCAACCGCCCGCATGTCGTATTTGCCCCCAGATAAAATACGCTCACACTTGGGCAGTATGGGTGTCCCTATTCCTGAAGGTCGCTTTGAGTTGATTGACGAAAAAGGACAACTCATCACCACTGCAAACCAAAATGGTGAGCTGATTTACCATGGCCCAAATGTCATGATGGGATACGCTACCAGCAGGGAAGACTTGTATGATGCGTCGAGCCTAACAGAGCTGCGGACAGGAGACGTAGCATGGCGAGATGGTGATGGTTTTTATTATATTTCTGGGCGTAAAAGCAGGTTCTTGAAAATCTTCGGTAACCGAATTGGCTTAGATGATTTGGAGTCGTCTTTACGTGGCCTTGGCTACGTCACTATCTGTGGTGGCACGGATAAGCAGCTCATTGTAATGACAATTGATCAGGGCAAGAAGGCTGATATTGAACGCGCTCTGGCCGAAAAATTTAGTTTAACAAGTCAGTATGCCAGTGTTGAAGAAGTCAAAGACTTTCCGCTGCTTCCTTCGGGCAAAATTGATTATGCCAAACTCGTCAAAATGAGCGAAGCTAAGGCTTTGGCTGATAACGCAGAGCAAGCAACACACTCTAAATATTCATGGAGAAATCTACTCGGTCTAAACAAAAAGCAAGAAAAATTATCGACTTTAGATATTTTTTCGAAAGTATTTACTGCAAGTGAAGTGACACAGGAAAGCTCATTTGAATCGCTTAACGGTGATTCACTTAACTATGTGCAAATGATGATGTTGTTGGAGAAGAAGTTAGGTCAGCTTCCTGACAATTGGCAAAAGTTATCGGTGCGAGAAATTGAACAGTTGAACATTGCGCCACAATCTTATGTGCAGACGGTAGAAACAAGTGTTGCGTTGAGAGCTTTTGCAATTCTAGAAGTTTTGCTGAATCACACGTACATTGTTGATAATACTTATATTGCCGGAGGCGCAGCCCTGCTGATGGTTTTGGTCGGGTATAGTTTTGCGCGTTTTCAATCAGCGTCGTTATTTGTTGGGCAAGTATGGACGACTATTTTGCCCTTTTTAAAGAAAATTGTTATTCCCTATATGCTGGTATGTATTTTTATTGTAGCTAGCAGAACCTTGCAGGGTAAGGCTGTGAATTATGATATTTTTCTTATGATAAATAATCTCTACAGACTGGAAGATAGGGCATTAGCTAACTTTTGGTTTGTTCAAGCCCTTACGCAATGTGTTGTGATATTAGGCGTTGTTTTTTCTATCAAGGCTTTTACTCGGCTCGCAAAAGGTAATATTTGGAATTACTCAATATCATTATTGAGTTTTTTTGTTTTAACGTGCTTTTTAATTAATGCTTTCTGGGACACTAAAGCAGTACATGCCCAAGTGCCACATGTTTACTTGCCAATAATAATGATTGGATGGTGTGCATACCTTGCTAAATTCAATACACAAAAACTAGTAGTTTTTGTGTATGCGGCTTTGACTTTTTCGCTGATGTGCTGGTTAGGCCTGATGGGATTCTCACAATATGTATGGTTATTCTTAGGCACATCTTTAATACTCTTTTTACCAAGCGTTAGAGTTTTTAGTTTTATAAAACCTTTTGTGACTGAAATCGCCGCCGCTGCTTATTTCATTTATTTAACGCATGTGTTTATATTGCATTTTATCGACAAGCTGACCAAAAACGGGCCTCTTCGATATGTACTACTGGTCGCATTCTGCTTATTGGCCTACCGTTTGTATCTGAAAGCATTAGACGCATTTCGAATCGCATCAAAAAGTAGAATCAGGGATATGTCGTTTTAAGTCTCACTTCTTACCTCTTATTGATTTAGTGCATGCTAAGGCTTGGTTATGGTCAGATTAAATTTGCAGTTAGTGTAAAATCACCGTATGTACTCACTCCCCATCTTTTTTAACATTCAAAACCGTCACTGTGTGGTAATTGGCGGTGGTGATGTGGCCACACGCAAAGTCAACATGTTGCTAAAAGCTAATGCAGCAATCACGCTTTATTCGCCCGAAATTTGTCATGAGCTTCAAGATTTGGCAGAAACAAAAAAAATTAATTTTATACAAACCAATTTTGCACCAAACCATCTGCACGGAGCTTGCTTAGTGATTGCTGCCACGGATGACGAAGCTGTGAATATGGCGGTTTCAGTTGCAGCAAAAGCGCAAAATATTCCCGTTAATGTGGTGGATGCGCCTGATTTATGCACGTTCACGATGGGCTCGATTATCGATCGTAGCCCTGTGGTGATTGCGATTTCCTCAGAAGGTAATGCGCCAGTGCTGGCGCGCTATATTCGTACTAAAATTGAGACCATGTTGCCTGCTAGTTACGGACGCATTGCGGCAATTGCGGGCGAGTTTCGTGAACAAGTGAAAGCTAAATTCGCTACTACTCAACTGCGCCGACGTTTTTGGGAAGGCGTGCTACAAGGCCCAATGGTGGAAAGAGTTTTATCTGGACAAGAGCAAGCCGCTCGCGAGTTACTGCAAAATATTTTAAATAATGCCGACGCAACAGCTAATAAAGGGGAGGTGTTTTTAGTGGGAGGCGGCCCTGGCGATCCAGATTTGCTGACATTTAGGGCATTAAGGTTGATGCAGCAATGTGACGTTTGCGTGTATGATAAATTGGTGAGCCCAGAAGTGATGGAGCTGGTGCGACGTGATGCCGAGTTGATTTTTGTGGGTAAATCGCGCGATCAGCACACGATGCCGCAAGAAGAAATTAATGACTTGTTGGCTAAATTAGCGCTGCAAGGAAAGCGTGTATTGCGCTTAAAAGGTGGCGACCCGTTTATTTTTGGACGTGGGGGTGAGGAGATTGAAACCTTGATGCAACACGGCGTTCCGTTTCAAGTGGTGCCAGGCATTACTGCTGCCAATGGCGTATCTAGTTATGCAGGTATTCCACTTACACATCGTGATTACGCGCAAGCTTGCTTGTTTATTACTGGTCACTTAAGAGATGGTACAGTGGATTTGGATTGGCAAGCTATGGTACGACCGAAACAAACGGTCGTGATATACATGGGCTTGGTGGGGCTGAACCAAATTTGCGAAAAATTAATTGAACATGGCCTGCCTGCAATTACGCCTGCGGCGGTCGTGCAACAGGGCACTACACCACGACAAAAAGTGGTCACAGCCACGCTTCAAGATTTGGCAGACAAAGTAGAAGCGGCTAAGTTAAAACCACCCAGCTTAATTATTGTGGGTGAGGTGGTAAAACTGCGCGAAACTTTAAATTGGTTTAAACCATTAAACTGATTTCTTTAGTATTTAAGTAATTTTAGTGCGAGAGAATAATGATGCCCTACAAGCCTTATGGGTATTGACCTGTAGGGCATACGTTTTAAAGACGTTATGTGCGGGCTAGCGTTGTATCGGAAGTTTTAGTCTAGCTTCTAAGCCGCCTTCTGGGCGGTTGATGAGTTCAAGGCTGCCGTGGTGAAGTTTGGCTATGCGGTTGCAAATGGCTAAACCTAAGCCGCTGCCACCTTCGTTTTTATTACGTGCGCTGTCCATACGTTCAAATGGGCGCAATAAGCGCTCTGCATGTTCTGGCGGAATGCCAGGACCGTTGTCCAGCACGCTGATGATAATATTTTCGGCGGTAATTTTGCTCTCAACCTCTACTTTTCCTTTGGAATAAGCGTAAGCATTGCCGACTAAGTTATCCAGTAAGCGTTGCATCGCCAGCGGTCGCAACGGGATAAAATAGGTGCTACTTAAATTCACTTTAAGCTCGCGCCCAGCACGCGCTTGGCGCTCAGCCAGTGCTTGTAATAGCACATTAATATCCATCATTTTGGTGGGCTCGCCCTCTACGCCACGCACAAAATCCAAAAATTGGTGAATGATATTATCCATGTCGGCGATATCTTCCACCATGCCCGCCTTTAGGCTTTCGCAGCCTTCGTCTGGCAACAGTTCTACCGCAATACGTAGTCGTGCTAAGGGTGTGCGAATATCATGCGAAACGCCTGCCAATAAGAGCGTTCGCTCGTTATCTAAGCGCATGAGCGATTCTGCCATGTCGTTAAAGGTGCGACTGACTTCGCGCAGTTCTGCTACGCCAGCTTCGGGCAAGCGTGGTGCGGGCTCGCCTTTACGCAGTCGATCGGCGGCGTATACAAGTAAGTTTAACGGTTGATTAATCCGTGAGGCAATTAAATAGGCGCCGAATAGCGATAACAACCCCACTACAGCTGCCCAGCCTAGCCAGTGCCAAGGAAATGGCCTGTCCACTTGAATTTTTGGAATCACCACCCAAAAATCGTCTTGCTCGACATTAAAGCTAATCCACAATCCAGGAATACCATAATGATTAATGGTGATGATGGTTTCTACGCCCAAGCGCTCGCGAATTTTTTGCGCTATTAAATAGATAAATGGATCGTCAGGGAGTGGTTCAATATCTTCTAAAAAATCTGCCACATAGACACGTACGCCTTCGCGACCAGACAGTTCAGACAACAAAGCCAAGCGCCTGTCTTCGTGTGAAGCAATCAGTGAGGCGCGCGTGTAATTGACAATGGTGACCGCTTGCAAGGCGGCCGTTGTAGCGCGTGGTTCGCGGTCAAAATAATCAAAAATTTTAAGCGAGGCATAGATACTAATCGCCAATAGAAGGGCGATGAGTAGCATAATGCGAGAGAGTAGGGTGCGCGGTAAAAACTTCAAAGCAAGCGGTCAGTTTTTGCTAATGTGTTGCATCGCCATCGGGGATAAATACATAGCCAAATCCCCACATGGTTTGCAAATAACGCGGATGCGCTGGGTCTGGTTCGACGATTCGCCGCAAACGCGATACTTGTACATCAATACTGCGGTCGAACACATCTAGCTCGCGACCACGCGCTAATTGCATCAATCGGTCGCGCGAAAGCGGCTGACGCGGATGCTCAGTAAACACCTTTAGTAGCGCAAATTCGCCACTGGTAATGGTGATTTGCATGCCATCGCGGCTGAGGCTCCTAGTGGATGGATCAAACACAAAGTCACCAAAGCTAAATGCTTCTGATTTGCCTGCGTTGTCCGATTCAGGACTATATTCGTGGCGACGCATAACTGCATTAATGCGTGCTAATAGCTCCCGCGGGTTAAATGGTTTAGGCAAATAATCATCTGCACCCATTTCAAGTCCAATAATTCTATCAACTTCATCACCACGCGCGGTTAGCATAATAATTGGTGTTTTTACATTGTTACCTCGCAAACGGCGGCAAATCGCCAAACCATCCTCTCCCGGCAACATTAAATCGAGCACCAGTATATCAAAGCTTTCGGCATTTAAAGCGGCATCCATTTCTTTGGAGTCACTTGCTGTTTTAATGTTAAAACCTTGCTCAGTTAAATAACGTTGCAGCAACTCACGAATACGTGCATCGTCATCTACCATGAGTATTTTTTTGCTTAATATATTATTGCCAGATTCTGCCATGTTGTTTACTTTCACACGTTTGAATTAATATTGTAACGAAGCTAGTATAAGTTTTAAGGTTTAATAAAGCTAGAATTGTAGAAACTTTTGTGCAATAGTAGCAATCCAAAACCTTAAATAAGTAAATGTTACAAATAGTTACAAATATTCAGCGACATGAAACATTGCATTTACAAACTTAATTCATAGTAATTGGCTGCAATCAGGTCTAACATAAAACAATAAAATATTAGAGATACTTTCAATAAAACAATGGGTTTTAAAGCACATTTTTATTTAGCAACCACACCAATACTGTTTGTATTAGGTACCAGTTTGATGTTGCCAGTATTTGCTGGCGGTAAAAATAGTTTTATTGCAGAAGATAAATCCATAGTAGATGACGCTGATACCAGCGCCATAGAGCAAACCTTAGAGCATAATTTTAGTCCCGATGACCGCGCCCGCCTACGCAAAGCACTGGGGGATTACGCAAAATCGACAGATCCAGAACACAATCAAATTGCACAAAAGCGCAAAGCGATGCAAGAGAGCGTGGAAAAGCGCTTTAACGAGTGCAATAGAGATAGCGATGATTCATTAGACCGTGAAGAGGTGACGCATTGCCTACCTCAGGTGGCGAGACACTTTAGCTACGTGGATATTGACGAAGATGAAGTGATTACGCTAGAAGAATTGCAGTTGGCACAAGCCAAACAGATTGAGCGCCAAAAAGCCGCTGAAGCCAAAATGGAAGCGCGGAAAATTGAAGAAGCGGAAGCTGCTATCAAAGACAAAAGTAAATTAAAAGCTAATAAGCAAGCTGCCAACGCACGCAAACGACCAATTTAGTTTTTAAACCTAGTTCAGCTTTAATCCTACGTTTAGGTCTAAATCTAGTTGTCTGAGCCAAGTTATTTTTCTAGTTTTTCTATCAACTATCCTTAAATTGCAACACCTTTTCTAGTAAGGCTTGATTTTTTAAGCGCATAAGCTCACAGTGTTTTTATGCTGTTAAAGCCTCATACTCCAAAAAATATTTCGGTTGAACTATTATCCAGCTTAGATGAAATCGATGCTAAACAATGGAATGCACTCGCCGACGGCACACCAGTCTTAAGTCATGAATTTTTAAGCGCATTAGAACATTCTGGCAGTGTAGGTCAAGGCACTGGCTGGAGCCCCTTTCCATTAGTGGTCAAACAACACAACCAGCTCATTGGCGCCATGCCAATGTATTTAAAAAGCCACTCCTACGGTGAATATGTGTTTGATTGGGCGTGGGCCGAGGCATATCAGCGCAGCGGCTTAAATTATTATCCAAAACTGTTGTCGGCGATTCCATTTTCTCCTATTACCTCCGCTCGCTTGTTAGCTAAAGATGATTATGTAAAAAGTCTGATGGTAGGTGCGATTGAGGACGCTGTGCGGCAGCACAAACTTTCCAGTGCGCACGTGCTGTTTCCAGGGGATGCATGTGCAGCGCAGTTTGAAGCTGCTGGTTGGTTAAAACGCACAGGCGTGCAGTTTAGGTGGCATAATAAAAAGTATGCAAATTTTGAAGAGTTTTTAGCGACACTCAGTCATGATAAGCGCAAAAAAATTCACCAAGAACGCAGAAAAATTCAACATATGGGGGTCACCTACAAGTGGATTAAAGGCACAGAAATTACTACAAACGATTGGGACTTTTTTTACCAGTGTTATGCCAACACCTATCACGAACATCATTCCACACCGTATTTAACACGTGCTTTTTTTACAGAAATTGGCAATACCATGCCGAACAATGTGTTATTAATGGTAGCGCAAACTGACAACAGACCAATAGCTAGCACGCTAAATATTTACAATGAAACGACGCTGTATGGTCGCTACTGGGGCGCAGTTGAATTTATTTCTGGGTTGCATTTTGAACTGTGTTATTACCAAGCACAGCAATTTTGTATTGCAGAAAATATTGAATATTTTGAAGGTGGTGCACAAGGCGAACACAAATTAGCGCGTGGTTTTGAGCCTCGCCCAACCTGCTCTTATCACAATATTGCACATCCAGATTTTAAATTGGCGATTCAACAGTTTTTGCTGCGCGAGCAAGCGGCTATTGCCGCTTACGTCAGCGAGCTAGAAGAGCGCGCTCCGTTTAAATCAGCTTAGTTTTTTTGTATCAGGCCTTACTACCAATTAATGGCTTGACCATTGTAGGCAATAAATTTCCCCGTATTGCTTAAGTTTAAATCTGCAATGACTTTCCGCATGCCAGTCACGCTGGTTTGTGTGTTAATCAGTGCATTGCTGCCACCCATATCAGTTTGCACCCAGCCTGGGTGCAGTGTCACTACGCTAATGCCGTACGGACTTAGGTCTATTGATAGGCTTTTCATCACCATATTCACAGCGGCCTTGCTGGCGCGATAGCTATAATTCTCGCCGCTAGTATTGTCATCTATACTGCCCATTTTGCTAGAAAGCGTAGCGATTTTTTTGAGTTGGCTGCGTGAAATGTGCTGCACAAATGCCTCGGCCATTTTAAGTGGCGCCATGCTGTTGATTTTGAAGCCACCTGCCCACTCATCATAATTGGTGTCGCCAAAACTACTGGCTGGGTAAACGCCAGCGTTGTTAAGCAGCAGGTCAATACTTTCGTGCTTAAGCTGCAAGGCTAAGGCATCAATTTGCGCAAAATCACCCACATCTAATGCGTGTATTTTTACGTTATCATGCGCTGCAGCTATCGCCTGCAAAGCCATTGCCGATTGTGGGTGACGACAGCACGCGAGTACGTTCCAACCATCATTGGCGTATTGTTTGGTAAATTCTAGCCCAAGGCCCCGGTTTGCGCCGGTAATCAATACTTGGTAGGCAGTCATATTATTTCCTTTTTTTATTAGGCAGCAATTGGAACAATTACGCTCATTTTGACTCTTAAATAAGGTTTTTAAAAGAGAAATAAACATGAAAAAATTAACAACACTTTTGACTGCACTATTAACTACAGCATGTCTTCTAGTATTTAACGCAACTGCCTTTGCAACTGGTATTTTCGATAAAAACTTTACAGGCAAGCAAATAGAGCACTTTGCCGATGGTAAACTGAAATACGAAGTCAATGTGATAAAAGGTAAGAAACAAGGCTTAGAGATTTTTTGGTATCCCAGTGGCAAAAAGCAAATTCAAACTAATTATGTAGATGACAAAGAAGACGGCGTGTGGAATCAATGGTATGAAAACGGCCAAATGAAGCTAGAGGCCAATTACAAAAATGGTCGTGAGCACGGTACTTTTACGCAATGGTACGATAATGGTCAAATACGCGTGCAAGGCAATTTTGTCGATGGAAAAAAAGAAGGAATGGAAACCGCATGGAATAAAGATGGTAGCGTTAAGTACAAGTCCACTTACAAAGATGGCCAAGAAATTAAAGAATGATTAAGTAAAATCACTAGGGGTATTTACGTAGTGCGCATAGGGTTGAATTTAGAGCATGGCGCATAATGCAATACATGGAGCGAATCATTGTGAGACGCCAAACTAAAAAGGAAAAATATCATGTGGACAACACCAGCAGCTACAGAAATGCGTTTTGGCTTTGAAGTAACAATGTACGTAATGAATAAATAAGCTTAAATGCTTAAACAAAAAGCCCGCTAAGTGCGGGCTTTTTGTTGGGTTTGTAACACAAAACTAAACCAATTAGGCCGCGTACTGAGGTGCGGCTAAATTACTTGCTGTTGAATTTAACATTACTGCTTATTTGGCTTCTGGTTTCACATCAAGTTCTTTATGATGTTCTTTCCATTTGGCTTTCATCGCGTCACGTTCAGCCTGTTCAATCTTACCGTCTTTATTCGCATCCATCTTGGCAAAATGTTCCTCTGCGCGTGCTTGGCGTGCGCTCATAAATTCATCACGGCTAATTGCACCATCTTTGTTGGTGTCGCTGTCTTGCATGCTATGTCTTTTGTGTGCACAGTGTTTGCCATCAGCCCCGTCGTGTTTGGCATAAGCCAGTTGTGTTAAACCTAATGTTAAAGCTGCTATCGTTACAATCTGTGAAACCTTCATAAAAACTCCTTTTAAAAATGTACTCCCTGCTTACAAAACGCAGGCAAGTGATAAATGTTTACATTGCTATTAAAACAACTCGGGTTGTCAGAGTTAGCCTAATCGGGCTATTGTTTTGCAAACAGACATGCAGCAAAATGTGAAAAAATAATTACATATAACGCGGGAATAGCTTAAGAGGGAGAGCGCAACCTTTCCAAGGTTGAAGTGTAAGGTCGAACCTTTCTTCCCGCTCCATATTTAAAAAAGCCCAGTGATTAATCACTGGGCTTTTTTGTTTTTGTAAGCAAGCTTTTTAAGTTTAAACCATGCTTTAAAACACCCAACATCATTCCACCACCTCTGTAAGCCAATACCCATAAGGCTTGTGAAGGCATGAAAATCTCTCGGCATAAATAACGCATACAAAATATTCATTTAATTTTACAGGTTCTTCGTAAGCCGCATTAATATTGGTCTAGAAGGTATCTCAAAATTTAGAGGGAATGTGTAAAGACGCCAGGAGATAGCTGTCAAACAACCCAAGTGGATTTAGAGATTGAACATTGCATTTTCGCGATTTGCACTTGGGTGTTGACGCATTACTACCTCTTCTACCTTTCCTAGATTACCTAGGTATCAGATATCAATTCACGTGCTAGTCCTAACGGCTCACAGCCTGTCACTTAAGTAACATGATGTCGCGGTATATTCAATTAAGTTGTATTTAGGCAATTTTATTTAGGTGAATTGGGGACAGCTTTATGAATATTAAACAATATGGTTTGGTATTGCTATTTGCAAGTGGTGGATTGTTTGCAAATGCCGCTAATGCAAATGAGCTAATTTTGAATGGTGGTTTTGAAGCAGATGGTGTAGAAATTAATAGCCCTTTTGGCTGGGATGTTGCAGAAAATGGTGCCTTAGGCTCAGTTGTGGCAACAAGTGGCAACGTATCGCCCATTAGTGGCTATGCAACGGCAGGGGCAGCCAGCGGAAGTTTTTATGGTCTGCTAGATTCTTTTACGCCCAGCACACAAGTTTTATATCAAACATTTACTGTGGGTGCGGTTTCTTCCGCAACGTTGTCATTCGATTTCTTTTATAACGATCAAAGTGCAAGCGGTCTTGTTTTTAATGACACAGGCTTAGATTACACAACCGCGGGTACTTTTGATGCTAATCAACACTGGCGTTTTGACTTACTTAAGTCGGGCACAAGTTTATTTTCTATAAATCCAACAGATATTGTAACAACGTATTCTTTTGGTAACGCCAACACCTCAAATCCATATAGTAATTTCACTTACAACCTTTCTAGCGATTTGGCTACAGGCGGCACTTATATTTTGCGCTTTGCAACAGTAGGTAATCAAGGTGCTTTGCAGTTAGGAGTTGATAACGTTAGCTTGCTAGTAACACCAGTGCCTGAGGTTGATAGCTATGCGATGTTATTAGCGGGTTTGGGTGTGATGGGTTTTGTAATGCGCCGTTGTAATGCTGTTAAATAAATTATCTTAAAGGACTAAAAATGAAATTATTTATACTTAAAGCCAGTACCTTAGCTGTCATGCTAGCACTGGGTTCGCAAGCTGCAATGGCAGAAGATGCTGCCGATTGGACTGCCGATGGACAGGCTGCATTAGCAGAAGCCAAAAAGTTGTTCCCCAATGCTAGGCGCGCTAAAAACGTGATTTTGTTTGTAGGCGACGGTATGGGTGTTTCAACTGTAACCGCTGCACGTATTTTTGAAGGTCAAATGAAAGGCATTGATGGCGAGAGGAATCTGCTGGCGTTTGAGAAGCTGCCCTACATGGCAATGTCAAAAACGTATTCAGCAAATCAACAAACATCTGATTCTGCACCAACCATGACAGCGATGGTAACAGGTGTTAAAACGAACGATGGCGTGCTGTCTGCCGATCAAACTATTTTTAATGGTGAATCAGACAATGCGTTGATTCAAGCCAATAAATTAACTACTATTTTAGAGCTAGCCGAAATGAAGGGCCTTTCAACTGGCGTTATTTCAACTGCACGTATTACCCACGCGACACCAGCGGCTACTTATGCACATACATCAACGCGTGATTGGGAAACAAAAACGGCAACACTTCCACCGGCAGGTGTTAAAGATATTGCAGCGCAAGCGATTGATAACTTTGGTGCGGGTGGGGTTGGAGACGGCATAGAAGTATTTTTAGGCGGTGGACGCACTAAATTTTTACCTAATACAGTAAACGATCCAGAAGATACAACTCGGTTGGGTGAGCGTGCGGATGGCCGTAACTTAGTAACAGAGTTTCAAACTAAATTTAATGCCGACTTTGTATGGAACAAAGCACAGTTTGATGCATTTAATGCGGCTGGAACTAAACGTTTAATTGGTTTGTTTGAACGTTCGCACATGGAGTTTGAGCATGACCGCCCAGCTGATACAGGTAAAGAGCCAAGCTTAGCTGAGATGACTGAAAAAGCGATTGATGTATTGAAAAAAAACCCAAAAGGTTATTTTTTAACGGTGGAAGCGGGTCGTATTGACCATGCACACCATGCAGGTAATGCATATCGTGCATTTTCTGACACGATTGCATTAAGTGATGCAGTGAAAAAAGCGCTTGAAAAAGTAGATTTAAAAGACACCCTAGTAATTGTAACGGCTGATCATAGTCATGTGATGACGTTAGCAGGCTATCCAGCGCGCGGCAACCCAATTTTGGGCAAAGTTACGGAGCCCGGCACTACGTCACCTACCCTAGCAGAAGACGGCAAGCCTTATACAACGGTTTCATATGCTAATGGTAAGGGTTATCACGTTGGCTCTGCAGGCGAGGCGGTTTATGCATTACCAACCGTAGCTGGGCGTGTTGCTGATATGACAGATGTTGACACCACTGATCCTGATTTCCACCAAGAAGCTTTAGTGCCAAGCGGTGCTGAAACACACGCTGCAGAAGATGTGCAGATTTTTGCGGGCGGTCCCAAAGCGTACTTGTTTCATGGCGTACAAGAGCAAAGTTACATTTTCCATGTCATGAAGGATGCATTTGGCTTTTAATATAAGCCTGTAGTGTTTTAGGTGGGGCTACATAAATAATTTATGTTGCCCCAATTTTTTGACGTATTTACTTTGTTAGGGTTAAACGTAATGCTTAGAGTAGCTAATTTACTATTGGGAACAGCGTTTTTGGTGGGTAGCAATCTAGCCTTTGCTGAGGCAGATAGTTTAATACCATTAAATGCAAAATTTGAAACCACGACTTGTGATTTGCCTTGTGATAACTTAGCCAAGCAAGACAAAGTGCAATGGTGGTTGTTTCGCAATCATCAACAAGTAGAAACGCGAAAAGACAACTCAAACAATAGCCAATTGTGGCTAAAATCTGCAGAAAATACGCTCAATTACTTTTATCTACTACATGATGAAAAGCGCGCAATTGAGTACTCGGCAGTAGATTTGAATATGCTGGGGATTGCTGCGAATCAAAGACGATGGCAAACACTGACAAGTTTGGTGCCTAAAGATGACTTGGCTAAGATGAAAAAAATGCATACCAATCAAGAGTATGAAACTTACCAGCTAGAGCATTACAGTGGATTATTAAATGGCATACAAGCGCAAGTGCTTTGGATTGCAGAATTACAAATCCCGCTACAAATTACTTATACCTATCCAAAACAGCAAATGACGGTAGATTTGGTTAAGCATTACGCTAGTAATCCACCATTGCTTGCTACAACGCAACAAAATTTAATTGCTTATCAGCAGGTAGATTATGCAGATATTGGTGATATAGAACATTCCATTACCAGTTCTAAGTGGCTAGATAAAACAGAAGGTGCGCCAGGCATTCACTCACACCAACATTAAAAAGCAAACTTTAAGAAATCAGTCTTGGTGTTGATAAATACCACGATGATTAGTTTCAGAGGTGTTTAATCTTAAAATATCATCAAGAGTAGTTGATCCTACACCAAGTAAATCTTGATGCTGACCATTTGTAGTATTAGTTTTTTCGATGTTAAATTCAACATTTGATTCGTTACGTAACTCACGCAACCTTTTCAATAATTTCATAATATTACTCCTCAGATAAACACGCCAATTTTGCACAGTAAAAATGTCATTTTCATGAATTTGAGTACGATTAATTTTTAAATACTATTTAACTTTTTTGATTTAAACAGGATATTTAGAATGGCCTGCACAATATTGGTTTTATAGTCCGAACGGACTATAAAACTTGAGTTTTTTTCACATAGATGCAACTTGCTCCAGTCAATCTACTAACTATAAAAAATGTGTTGGTAAGCTGTTCGAGGAGTTGTGATATGAGTTTTTTTAAAATTTCTTTAAAGGATATTAAAAAATATTTTTTAAAGACATGGGCTTTACAGCTGGCTAATAATCACTCACGCTATGCCAATGCGACAACCCCTGCTGCTTTTATTACGGATGTCGGGTTTAATGAGCGATTACGTCACTCGGATAGTTGGGTTAGAGACGACGTCTCAGTAGCAAGGCCAGTACGAGTGATGATGTTAGGTTTGCGCGGGTTTCCAAATGTAGAAGGCGGTATTGAAACCCATACGGAACATTTAGCACCCTTACTAGTTAATTTGGGTTGCGACTTAGAAGTGGTGATTCGCTCGCCTTATCAAAAAGATATCGCGGCCAAAACATGGCACGGAGTGAAGCTTACCAAACTGTGGGCGCCTCAATCTAAAGGTTTAGAGGCACTGGTACATACTTTTTTGGGTGTCTTATATGCTGCGATTAAACGCCCAGATATTTTACATATACATGCAATTGGCCCAGCGCTAATGACGCCTTTGGCTCGATTGCTTGGCTTGCGTGTTGTAGTGACTCATCATGGGCCTGATTACAACCGCCAAAAGTGGGGGCTATTTGCACGATGTGCTTTGCTCTTAGGCGAATGGTTAGGCATGCGATTTTCGAATGGTAGAATTGTAATCTCTAACGTGATTAAAGATTTGGTGGTGCGCAAACATGCTATGCATGCAGAGCTTATTCATAATGGTGTTGTGTTGCCTAATCTTGATACCTCAGCGTCATATCTTGAGCAGTTTGGACTAACAAAAGATAAATATATATTACTGGTAAGTCGCTTGGTGCCAGAAAAGCGGCACTTAGATTTAATCGCTGCATTTAATCAGGCTGATTTATTAGGCTATAAGCTAGTGCTTGTCGGTCAATCAGACAATCCAGATGACTATGTACAATCAATCATTGATGCAGCGTCAAAGAATCCAAATATTGTACTCACTGGGTTTCAAACTGGTAATACGCTACGTAGCATATATACCCATGCGGCTTTGTTTGTATTACCATCCTCGCATGAGGGTTTGTCTATATCGTTACTAGAAGCGCTTAGCTATGGTCTTCCAGTAATTGCCAGTGACATACCTGCAAATCTTGAGTTGGGACTCAATTCGATGAGTTACTTTGAACTTGGTAATGTCAGTGAACTCGCATCGCTTTTATCGCAAAATACAGTCAAGCTAGCATCAGCAGAAGAGCGTATGCATATACGGGCTTGGATAAATACACGTTATAACTGGAAGACAATCGCAGAAAAAACCTTCAAAGAATATCGCAGCACTATGCACTAGCTTTTTGTATTAGCTTTTTCAACTTATATCAATTGCATACACATGTATGTCACATTTATTACATAAGATTACATCTTTATTAGTGATCGCATAGTCACCAATGGTGAGATTTCAGCAACAACTCAGTTTTAAAAAAACATTAAACTTCAGTAAGCTTATCAGAATATTGATAGACCCAGTCTTAATGATAGTGCTACTGTTTAGCTTAGTGATTTCAAATGAAGCCAAGCTTGGCTCACATTATATTGTGTTGTCTATTTTGGTTTTTACTTTAAGTTTCCCAGGCTCTTGGGTAAATTCTAACAAGCTGAGCAAAGACATACTTTCTACTTTTAGCCAGTGGTTTTTAATTGTAGGCATACTGCTATTTTTTGGTTACACCACCGCATACTTGTATATTTTCTCGAAGCAGGTGATTATAGTTTGGGTGCTTATTACTCCATTCGTACTTGTTTCTGCGCACTGGTTTGCGAGGCGATATTTATCTAGCCAACACTATATAGCACAAGTAAAAAAGACCGCTGTTATCGTTGGTTATAATGAGTTAGGACTTCAACTTAGAGATAGAATTAAATCTGATAATACTTTAGCCATTGAGTTGATAGGTTTTTTTGACGACATGGCCACTTCACAGCCGCCGCTGTTATTAGGTGATAGAGTACCAACGGCGGGCACGATCAGCCAGTTAGCCAATTATGTGAAGCAACATGCGGTGGACATCATTTATATTACTTTGCCGCCATCAATGCATACACAAATCATGGCGTTGCTTGATGACCTAAAAGATACCACTGCATCTATTTATTTTGTACCCAATTTTTTTATGGCAGATTTAATTCAAGGTAGACTTGATGAAATTGACGGTATTCCAGTAGTGGCTGTGTGTGAAACACCTTTTACAGGCTTTAATGGCTTTGTAAAAAGAGCTACTGACATATGCATTTCCATTTTATTGTTATGCCTATTGTCCCCAGTTCTGATTATTGTTGCGCTAGGCGTAAAACTGAGCTCACCTGGCCCTATCTTATTTAATCAGCGACGCTACGGCTTGGATGGTCAAGAGATAAACATTTATAAATTCAGATCAATGACGGTGATTGAGAATAGTAGCGTAGTAACTCAAGCGACTGTGAATGATAAGCGTGTGACACCTTTTGGAAAATTTATCCGTAAAACGTCTTTGGATGAATTACCGCAATTTATTAATGTATTGCAAGGCAGAATGAGTGTGGTTGGACCGCGACCACACGCTGTTACACATAATGAAATGTACCGAAAATTGATCAAAGGTTACATGATTCGCCATAAGGTAAAGCCTGGCATCACTGGGTGGGCGCAAGTCAACGGTTTTCGAGGTGAAACCAAAACTGTCGAATGCATGAAAAACCGTATTGAGTACGATTTGGAATACCTTAAAAAATGGTCGTTATCACTTGATATTAATATCATATTCAAAACCATCCTGCTTGTGTTCAAAGATTCCAAAGCTTATTAAAGCTAAGCATTGTTTTTAAAATAGCCAGAAGCTATTTCGACAGTTTCACTCCAAAAATACCTTTAAAACTAAGCAGTTTAATAGCCCAATTGGGCTAATCTAGTCCGTATTGACTATATCTTTAACAAAAACTTAATCACGTTGTCACGATGTGCGCACAAACTAGGTATTAGTTTACAGCTGAATTGGTTTTATTACTTTATGATAATTTTTTGGAGAGAAGAATGAATAGATTTAAATTGTTTGTAACAACAGTATTAATGTTTTTATCAACGTCGGCCATTGCAGCCCAACCACGGGAATATGACTTTACGCCCTCAACCGAAAAGTTATATGTAGCAACCGCAGGTGAAGTGATTTTAACTTTTTTATCAAAAACCGCTGCTTATTCTAATGATTTGTATTTGCAGGGCATGCCTGATTCAATTTTAAACAATCAAACTGCCACGCCTGGTGCTCAATATTCGCTTGGTAGTTTTCAGGCGGGCGCAGAGCTTGCGTTTACGCTGTTTGTAAAAAATACTGGTTTTGCTTATTACACAGGCAATGCAAGTTTAAATCCAGATAATTTCATCCATGCGGCCTACGACATTACATCTGGCCAGTCGCTCAATATTGGTTTTGAAGATTTATTTAATGGTGGCGATAAAGATTATGATGACCTAGTTTTTTCTTTAACAAATGTGCGCGTAGGCTCCTTAGTGACTGCAGTGCCGGAGCCAGAAACCTACGGCATGTTGGCAGCAGGTTTGCTCATGATTGGCTTTGCAAAACGCCGCAAAACAAAATGATACTCACTTTTAAATAAAAAGCGGCGTAAAAGCCGTTTTTTATTTGGTAAGTCATCAACATTTAATATTTAACATTTTAAATTCAAACTCAATTTATTAGATTTAGAGAGCTGTAGCCATGAAAGCCATGATTTTAGCTGCGGGTAAAGGCACTCGGGTAAGACCTTTAACTTACGAATTACCCAAGCCAATGATTCCCATTTTAGGTAAGCCAGTGATGGCCTACTTGATTGAGCATTTAGCAAAGCACGACGTGACCGAGGTGATGGTAAATGTTAGCTATCTACACGAAAAAATCCAGCAATATTTTGGTGATGGTCATCGATTCGGCATTCAGATTGGTTACTCATTTGAAGGTGACATTAGTAATGGTGCTATCGTTCCTAGCCCGGTTGGTTCTGCGGGAGGTATGCGCAAAATTCAGGATTTCGGTGGTTTTTTCGATGAAACCACCATTGTCATTTGCGGTGATGCCATTATCGATTTGGATATTAGTGCAGCGGTAGCAGAGCATCGTCGAAAGGGCGCTTTGGTAAGCTTGGTAGCCAAGCAAGTGCCTATGGATAAGGTGTCTGGTTACGGCATTGTGCTGGCAGATGAACATGGAAAAATTATCTCGTTCCAAGAAAAACCCAGCCAAGCTGAGGCTCGTTCAAACTTAGCCAGCACAGGCATTTATATCTTCGAGCCAGAAGCTTTGAACCTAGTACCCTCTGGCAGCACGTTTGATATTGGCTCAGATTTGTTTCCATTGTTGGTTGAAAGAGATTTACCTTTTTACGCCATTAATCATGATTTTAACTGGATAGATATTGGTTTGGTTTCTGATTATTGGGAAGTCATGCAGCAAGTAATGCGTGGCGAAGTACCGTCAATGCGTATGCCTGGAAAGCAGGTGAAACCAGGGGTTTGGGCGGGTTTAAATGTACATATTGATTGGGAAAACACCAACATACAAGGCCCCGTGTACATTGGATCAGGCTCGCGTATTGATAAGGGGACTGAGATTGTTGGCCCTACTTGGATAAGTGATGGTTGTCACGTGCAGCGTGGCGGTAGCGTCATTCGTAGTGTGTTATTTGAATATACGCGTGTTGGGCAAGATTATAGTGTGGAAGAAATGATTGTCTGCGGCGAATATTGTGTGGATAGGCATGGGCGCATGATGCACGTGGATGATGATGCCTGTCATTTTATTTGGTCGGATGCTCGCGAAAAAGTCATTTACCCAACGAATTATGCACACGCAAGACTATAGTCGCAATCTCAGTATCTGATAATGCTTTGATATTTTTCAAATTAATTGTGACAAAAATGTCACAAATATGAAATTTTACTGAAATCAAGCTTAAGTAAAATTGTCATTTATGATCAACCCAGCGCGATTAAATATGATGAGAGATTTAAAAGAGACTGCCTGTGTGGGCATTAAAAATAAAGGCTTTACCCTACTTGAGTTGCTAGTAGTGATGGTGATTATTGGTTTATTAGCGGCCTATGTTGGGCCTAAGTATTTTGAGCAAATAGGCAAATCAGAAACCAAAACAGCTCGTGCCCAACTAGATGCTTTAGGCAAAGGCCTAGATCAATATAGGATAGATCTAGGGCATTACCCAAGCTCAGAACAGGGTTTGGCGGCACTTAACATAAATTCAGCCAACGAGCCAAAATGGCAAGGACCTTACCTTAAAAAAGCCGTACCGAAAGATCCGTGGGATAGAGATTATTTATATAAATCTCCAGGGGATCATGGTGATTACGATCTTTATTCGCTGGGTAAAGATGGGCAGCTTGGCGGTACAAAAGAATCTGAAGACGTATTGAGTTGGTAAATCAGTATAAAGATGGATTTTCAAGTTAAAGCCTTAAGCGGTAGAGAGATTATCCTCTTGAATATATCGGCTACGCATGCCGATGATGCAAGCGCACAAGCCAAAGCAAGAGGTTTTAATCCAATCGGCATCAAAGCAAAATCTACATCTTTCATCCACGCCGAGAGTAAAAAATTCCCTTTAACACTTTTCAGCCAAGAGCTACTGGCATTGCTAGAAGCGGGGCTTAACTTGGTAGAAGCGATTGAAACCTTGGTAGAAAAAGAATCGCGTGGTGAGGTGAAGCGCGCACTAAATTTACTGCTACAAAACTTATACGAAGGCCAAACATTTTCTGCTGCATTAGAGTTGCAGCCAAATGTTTTTCCAGTGTTGTACATTGCAACGGTACGCGCCAGCGAGAAAACAGGGGATTTAGCAGAGTCGCTTACAAGATATGTTGCATATGAAAATCAGTTGGGAATATTAAAGAAAAAAATCGTCAGCGCTTCAATTTATCCAATTTTATTGATGGCGGTTGGCGGTTTGGTAATTTTATTTTTAATGGGCTTTGTGGTGCCAAAATTCAGTAAAATTTATGAGGATACTGGTGGCGATTTACCACTTTTATCGCAACTACTGTTGGCTTGGGGTGTGTTTTTAGAGGTGCACAGTAAGCAGTTGCTCATCGGTATCATTTTTACTGGCATGGGGCTTGGTTATGCGCTGTCTCGGCCAGCACTCAGAAAATGGTTCATCCAGTTGATATGGCGTATTCCTGCGATTGGTAAGCGATTAAGAGTGTTCCAACTTGCGCGATTTTATCGCACATTAGGTATGTTGCTAAAAGGTGGTGCGCCGATTACTACTGCGTTGGGCTCGGTAGCAGGGCTGTTAGATGCGGCAATGCAAATCAAAATGAAACAGGCCATGGTCTCTATTCAACAAGGACAGCTTATTTCAAATGCAATGGATCTGGCAGGCTTAACCACGCCAGTTGCACTGCGCATGTTGCGGGTGGGCGAGCGCAGCGGAAAAATTGGCGACATGATGGAGCGCGTAGCAGCGTTTTATGATGATGAGTTATCGCGTTGGATAGATTGGTTTACAAGACTTTTTGAGCCAATACTGATGTTGTTGATTGGCTTAGTCATTGGGGTGGTGGTATTGCTGCTTTATATGCCGATTTTTGAGTTGGCAGGGAGCATACAATGAGTGCGCAATTGCAAGAGATTACATCTATACATGCGCATGATGTGATAAATGCATCACATATTAAGCAAGCAAAATTACAAGCGCAAACACAACAGAGACGTGTGCTCGAAGCGCTGGAAGAAGTCACAGGCTATGCACAAGAGTCGTTTTTAGAAGCGCTCAGCCAAGCATTGCATTTTTCTGCCATAGATATGAAAGCGTTGAATGATTTATCACCAGCATTCAACATCATTTCGTTTTCTAGTGCACAACAAAAAGAATGTTTGGCTTTTTACACCAAGGAAAATGCCTTAATTTTGGTGTTGGCCGACCCATTTAATGAGCGCTTGCAAGAATGGGCTATGGCGCATGTGACGCAAGACTTTGCTTGGCGATTAGCACATAGAAATGATATTGCCGCATTTTTAGCGCGTCATGAAGAAACCATGCGTGCCATGGATGGTATCCATGAAAGCACTGCAAATGCTAGTGCTGACGAAGGTGAAGCTGTTGCCAATTTATCGTTAAAATCAATCAATGAAGATTCAAACCCCATCATTAAACTGATTAACTCGACACTCTATGACGCACTGAAAGTAGGCGCAAGCGATATCCATCTTGAATGTTCAAATGCAGGCTTGTCTGTAAAGTATCGCATAGATGGTGTGATGGCAAGCGTTGGCGGTATGCAAGGTGCCGAAAATGCAGACCAAGCTATCTCGCGCGTCAAAGTGATGGCGCAGCTGGATATTGCGGAAAGACGTATTCCCCAAGATGGCCGTTTTAAAGTGATTGTGCAAGGGCGCGATGTGGACTTTCGTGTTTCGATTATGCCTAGTGTGTTCGGTGAAGACGCTGTATTGCGGGTACTAGATAGAAAAGCGCTATCGGCCGAGTCAGAAGGTTTAAGTATGCAAGCTTTAGGGTTTGATAGCCGCATCATCATGCAATTTCGCCGTCTAGCCAGTGAGCCTTATGGCATGGTCCTAGTGACAGGCCCCACTGGTAGCGGTAAAACTACCTCGCTGTATGCTGCCATTTCAGAAGTCAATACCGGACATGACAAGATTATTACTATTGAAGATCCAGTCGAATATCAGTTACCAGGTGTATTGCAAATCCCTGTCAATGAGAAAAAAGGCCTCACATTTGCACGTGGTTTGCGCTCTATTTTGCGGCACGATCCTGACAAAATTATGGTGGGCGAGATTCGCGATTCTGAAACCGCTCAAATCGCCATACAAGCCGCACTGACTGGACACTTAGTATTTACCACCGTGCATGCCAATAATGTGTTGGATGTGATTGGGCGATTTATACACATGGGTATCGACCCTTATAACTTTGTCGCGGCCATGAATGGCATCATGGCGCAGCGCTTGATTCGCACCATTTGCCCACATTGCGCAGAGGATTATCAGCCAGATGCGCAATTGTTAGCAGATTCCGCTATTACGCCGCAAATAGCGGGCTCCATTCGCTTTAAGTTTGCCAAAGGCTGTGGGCATTGCCGTGGCACGGGTTACCGTGGTCGAAAAGCGGTAGCAGAGTTACTAATTCTAAATGATGAACTGCGCGAAATGATAGTGGCGCGTGAGCCGATTAGACAATTAAAAGAAGCGGCCAAACGCAGCGGTATGGTGACTATACGCGAGGCAGCTTTAGAGGTTGTCGCTAGCGGATTAACTACTTTGCAGGAGATTAATCGTGTTACTTTTGTGGCCTAATCATTTGCAAGTAGCGTTGAGTGCGCAAGGTGCTGCGGCTATCAGTCTGTTTGTTGGTTCTAGCAAAAATAAGCTTAAACAACAGTTTATGCCAGCTATACAAAATTTGGAGGCACCTAACTGGCATTCAGTAAGCACCAGTCTAGAAGCTTTGTTAAGTGCGATGCAAGTGAAACCAAATACACAATTGACCGTTGTGCTTAACAGTGATTTTATTAGGTATCAGCTATTGCCCGTACAGAAAATTTCTATGAATTCAGCCGAAAAACAGGCTTATGCCGTTGCGGCTTATAAAGAAATTTACGGTTCGGAAATGGATGGCTGGAGGATTAAGTTGCATGAAACAGGGTTCAGTCAAGGTAGCATAGCCGCTGCAGTAGATGAAAGTTTTTTAGATAAGCTGCAGCAAGTTTCACAACAGCATCAAGTTCAACTGGTTAGCGTACAACCCTATTTAATGGGTGCTTACAACAGTTGCAAAAAATGGCTTGGTAAGTTGAGTGGCTATTTTGTAGTCATCGAAGCCAATAAATTAATACTTTTAAATTTGCAACAGGGGCAATGCCAAAACTTACGGATGAGTGCAGTTGGCGATGATTGGCAGCAGGATTTAAAACAATTATTGCTACGTGAAATTATGCTGAATGATGCAGCTGACCAAGAAGTTCTAGTGTATGCACCAGTACATAAGCAAGTTGCTATCAATAAAATTGAAGGTTGGCATGTAAGTCGGATTGGCCCAACAGCTAAGCAGACGATGACTAATACTCATTTTGCTATGTTGGAGGTGCTGGCATGAGCCAGTCGATAGATTTAGAGTTTATTCAACAGCCATTATTTTCGCTATCAAGATTCGCATGGCTTAGGTTGATTGTATTAGCAATCGGATTGCTGGCAGTTGCCATCACTTGGCAAGCGCATCATAACCAAAAAATTGAAATGGCTAAACTTGAATCAGAGCTTAATCAATTCAAGCAAGTAAAACAAATACAGCCAAGTGTGTCGCAAGCGGTTGTTGCTATTGCGCCAGAAAAAATTAAAGAGCTGCTGGATATGCTGAATGTTTTGGCTACTCCTTGGAGTGGGCTGTTTGAAGCCATCGAGGACACTGGAAATAAAGATGTAGTCCTTTTAAGTTTAGAGCCGAGCACCAAAAAGCAACAGGTGTTGATGATGGGCGAAGCAAAAAATTTGCAGGTGGCACTGCAATATGTCGCACAGCTTCAAAAGCAATCAGTATTAACACAAGTATTTATGCAAAAGCATCATGTGGATGAAAGTAACGTTTCTAAACCAGTACGTTTTACGGTGCTGGCAAAATGGGAGACTGTGCTTTGATGGCTAATTTAACGCTACAGCATGGCGCATGGCAGCTTGCAAGATTAAGTACTAAACTTGGACTAATTGGTGGGCTTGGTCTAGTCATGCTGCTAGGTAGTTTCATGTTTTATTTAAGCACACTTCTACCTTTAAAGCAGAAGGTTAACGAGGTAAAACACACATTAGCTAGCGCCGCGCTAGCACAAACCGCTAGCTCAAATGTAAAACCCCCGCTTGTTAGTAATGCACCTGATGACATCACAGCAATTAAGCAATTGTTACCACAAGCAGCTAGCTTGCATAAATCGTTAGCGTTAATAGATCAGGCTGCAACGAAGCAAAACTTAGCTTTAAGCCGTGGTGATTACAAATTTAGCAAGGCAAAACAAAGTCAAATTAGCGATGGATTTTACTTAAGTAAATATGAAATTGTATTGCCTGTTGCGGGCCAATACGCACAAATTAGGCAATTTATTGCGCAAGTGCTGCAGTTGCAGCCAGCGCTTGCACTTAGTGATATAAAAATGACGCGCGATAATAGCCTGTCACCGAATATAGAAGCTAGGTTGGTGTTTGTGCTCTATTTGCAAAGTGAGGTCATGTAAAAATGCGCACAATGGAAAAAGCAGTTTTCCCAAACAAATGGTTGTTGGTAGCGCTTTTAGTGACAGCTGTGCTTACGCTATGGGCATCTTTGCAAGAGGATGCTACTGAAGGTGAAGTGGTTATGCTTGCAGACAATCGCTCTAAAACATTGATAGCAAGCAATAATAAGCAATTTAGACAACAAGATAATATACGCGCTCAACATGGTGTATTTGATTGGCAAAAACTCAAACGGTCGCCACTACAAGACCCTATAGAAAACCCATTTAAAGTGCATTCTTGGCTGGTTGTGCCGCCAGTAAAAAAAATTAATCCTGCTTCTTTGCCACCTCCAACTGCGCCTTCTGCACCTTTTACTTATATGGGGAAGTATGAAGAAACGCCTGCTAATACGCAGGTATTCTTACTGGCTAACGGCAAGCTTTATTCGGTAACACAAGGCAAAAATATCGACTCTCAATGGCGCTTGGATGGTGAAGATATAAATAGCTTACACCTCACTTTTTTGCCGCTTAATTTACCGCAAGTGCTTTCTAAGGCTACCAGACCCATCATGCCTGTCACAGAGCCAATCAGCGTAGAAATGAATTTGTAAAAGGATGTATGGATGAAGTTTGTAAACAAAAATAATCAATATCATTATGTGCGCCCTTTAGCATTAGTATGGTTTGCCTCTCAACTTATTAGCTGTGCTTTCGCCCCTTGGGAGCCTGCAGTTGATAAAACTAAAATCAGCGAGGCACAGGTTTCAGAGGCGCGGAAAAATTTGGCAAAAGAGCCAGAAGCAGTAGTACAGCGCAAAAATTTATTAATTACTTCTGAATTGGCGGCAAGCAAATATCTGCTAGAGGCTGAGTTGGCGCAATCTAAGGGTGATTACGAAGAAGCAGTCAATTTATATCACAAAGTGCTTACTTTTTTACCAGATAACCCAACCGCGCTTAGTGGAATAATTAAGGTTGAGCGGGAACTGGCACAAGCAAAAAAACTAGAATCCGTGAATGAGTTAATACAAAGTAATAAGCTGGAAGAGGCTAAAGAGCCGTTGCATCAAGTTCTTTTAGAGAACCCTCAAAATAGCGAAGCTATTCGCCTGCAAAATGTACTTAAGGATAAATTGCCACCACAAACTAGTAGGCCGCCACAACTTAAAACACAAGTAGATAAACCAATCACGCTTGAGCTTAGAGATGCAAATATTAAAGTAGTGTTTGAGGCACTATCACGTGCAACAGGCATCAATTTTATTTTAGATAAGGATATTAAACCTGACACTAAGGCTAGCATATTCATTAAAAAGGCCCGTATTGAAGATGCAATTGATATGGTGCTTTCTAGTAATGGTTTACAAAAGAAAGTGTTGTCTGAAAACACAGTTTTAGTATTTTCTAACACACAACAAAAATTAAAAGATTATCAAGATTTAATGATTCGTAGCTTTTATTTTAGTAATACTAGTGCAAAGCAAGTGTCTGCTTTGCTTAAGTCTATGCTTAAAACTAAAGATATTTTTGTGGATGATCGTTTGAATATGCTGGTGATGCGTGACACACCAGAAGTGATACGCATCGCAGAAAAATTAGTTGCAGCTAATGATTTAGAAGATCCAGAAGTCATGTTAGATATTGAAGTGCTAGAGGTGAGTCGAAATCGGTTACAAGAGTTAGGCATTGTTTACCCCAATCAACTCGCAGTTATCGGAACAGGTTTGAGCGGTAGTTTAACCCTGGATGCACTTAAAAATATCACTTCAGAAACAATTAGTGTTAGCCCCAATCCTGCTGTGAATTTTAGAAAAACTAGCGGTGATGTTAATTTATTATCCAATCCTAGAATTCGCGTCAAAAATAACGAGAAAGCAAAAGTTTTAGTGGGTGATAAAGTGCCTATTATCACCACCACCTCCACAGCGAATGTAGGTATTTCAGAAAGTGTGCAATACATTGATGTTGGCTTAAAGTTAGATGTAGAGCCTCGTATTACCTTAAATAATTTTGTGAATATCAAGATTGGCCTTGAGGTGAGCTCGCTGGGAGACAAGACAAGAACCAGCAATGGCGCAGAGGTATATACTATAGGCACTAGAAATGCAAATACGGTACTCAGCTTGAAAAATGGTGAAACACAAGTACTGGCAGGCCTAATTTCAGATGATGAACGAAAAAATGCAAGTAAATTACCTGGCTTGGGCGATATACCATTACTAGGCCGCCTGTTTTCAAATCAGCTAGATCAAAAAACTAAAACAGAAATTGTATTAGCGATAACGCCGCGCATTATTTCTAACATCGATCGACCAAATGCGGAAATTTCTGAATATTGGTCTGGCACCGAAACTTTAATTAGTGACAAACCGCAAATTAATTTGCCAGCTGCCAGTTCACCGCCCATGACTGCGGTGGAAAGATTGCGTGAGCAAATGCGTATGAAGCAGCAGGAGCAAGCGCCAGAGCTTCAAACTGAGCAGCCCGTATCAGAACCAGTATCAGAGCCAGTGCCTGCAGAACAAGTACCAGAGAGGCCTGCAGGCCAGCCTTTAGAGTCCGTACCTGAGGCGCCATGATTAATATTGCTAAACTCAATACAGGTTTCACTTTAATCGAATTAGTAGTGACTGTGGCTATTGTGGCAGTTTTGGCAAGTGTCGTTACGCCCATGTTACAAATGACTTATCAACGCAGCAAAGAAGTAGAGCTACGCGCTAATTTGCGGCAGATACGCGAGGCGATAGATGCTTATAAAAAAGCAGCCGATGAAGGGCGCATCAAAAAAAATATTGATGAAACAGGCTATCCGCCAAACTTAGAAATACTGGTTGAAGGTGTAGTCGACGAAAAAGATGTGAACAAGAATAAGCTTAAATTTTTACGACGCATCCCTACTGACCCCACACTACCCAAAGATAAAGTGGATATTGAAGATCCAAATCGTAATTGGGGTGTGCGCAGCTATGAAAGCGATGCCGAAAACCCGCAAGCGGGCGATGATGTATACGACATATATTCATTGAGTGAGCAGCAGGGAATTAACGGTGTGCCTTATGACAAATGGTAAAAATAAAGGTTTTACTACCCAAGGTTTTACTTTAGTTGAGTTGTTGGTGGTGTTGGCGATTTTGGCGCTTTTGCTTACCCTAGCAGTGCCAAGATATTTTGCTGGTATAGAACGCGCTAAAGACGCTACCTTGCGGCAAGATTTAAGTGTGATACGTGAAAGTATCGACAAGTTTTATGCAGATACAGGGCAATATCCAAAAAGCTTAGAGGACTTAGTCGAGCGTAAATATATTCGCAAATTACCAGTCGATCCTATCACGGATAGTACCGATACATGGCTGATCACTGGCCCAGAACCGCCGCTTGAAGGCGATGTGTACGACATACATAGCGGCGCACCTGGTGCTGCAAAAGATGGCAGCAAATATGCAGATTGGTAGCAAACTACAGCTTGGATTTACCTATTTGGGACTGCTAATGGTGATTGCCATTGCCGGCATCGGCATGGCGGGTGCCGGTATTGTGTGGCAGCTAGAAGCCCAACGCGAGCGCGAAAAAGAGTTGCTGTTTGTTGGTGAAGCATATAGAAATGCCATTGGCAGCTATTACGAAAATAGTCTTGGCAGCAGCAAGCAGTTTCCCACCAGTCTAGAAGACTTAATTTTGGATAAGCGTTTTCCAACTACTAAACGTCACATTCGTAAACTGTATGCCGATCCTATGATAATAAACATGACTAATAAAAAGACTTGGGGCTTAGTGATGCAACAAGGACAAATTGTGGGGGTGCATACACTGTCAGAAGATGTGCCGATAAAAAAAATTGGCTTTAATGCGGGTTACGATGCGTTTAGCGAGGCAGCAACCTATAGCGATTGGAAATTTACTTATCCTGCAGGCGCGGCAGCAATCACACTGGGAAACAATCTTTAAAGTCTTATGAGTGCTTACTTAAGAATACTGGCGATAATATTTAAGCACTCTCGGCACGTAATCACGTGTTTCTTTGTACGGCGGAATTTTATGCTGGTATTTAATCACTGCGCCCGGCCCTGCATTATAGGCAGCTAGCGATAGTTTTAAGTCACCATTAAATTGCATCAGTAATTCGCGCAAATATTGCGAACCTGCCAAAATATTTTGCTGGGGGTCATGTTTATTCTTCACCTGGAATCTGCTTGCTGTTGCTGGCATCAATTGCATCAGCCCAACAGCGCCTTTGTGAGATTTTGCACGGGCATTATGTTTAGATTCTGTTGCGATGATGGCATGAATAAGTGCAGGGCTAAGCGCAGTTGCTTTTGCAGCAAGCAGCACTTCATCATGGTACGGCAGTTGGTTTTTATTGACTTGGGTTCCAGCATTAATTCTACTGGCACCGTTAAAAATGACTGTCATCGTTGGCTGAAATTGCGCAGCAGGCTCTTCAATTTTTATAGCCAAGGTGCTGCTCTGCTCATTATTGCTAATGCTAATTTCATCAGCTTGAGATAAGTCGATGTAAATATCAGCCAAAGCAAAACTAGGTTCAAACACACACTGTAGAACGACTAACTTTAAAACGAGCAATTTTTGCGTACAAGTCATCAGCAAATTCTGCATGAGCAATGTGACAAAGATAAGTGTACCTATCGTCTTTATCTGCTTTAAATTTAAACCTAAATATAATAAAACAGAACCAGTTTTTTGTTATAAAACTGTAAAAAAACTGCCATTTATATTTAATCTGCTTGTCACTAAGTTTGTGCAAACTCGCAGTAACTTAAAAATATAAAAGAACTATCATTCTTCCCTTACTAAATAACAATATGTCTTTAAACAACGATGCCGCCTTAAGTGATGAGCAACGTGTTGTATTTATGGATGCTATTTCCGAGTCGTTGCGCATCTCGCAACATTCGCATCTTTTTAACTGGCTGCAAGGTGCCTTTCAATATTTGCTGGCGCACGAGGTAATGATTTACGGTATTAAAACAACCGATGCTGATTCTTA
>JAABQZ010000015.1 GCA_011391175.1 Methylophilaceae bacterium
TAAAATTAATTATTTAAGTTTAATTTTTAGGATAAGTAAATTCGTACAGACGGGAAGAAATTTTACCGCAAAGCCAGTACAATCACCAGTACAATCAACAGCGAATTGAAGATAAAACGCAGTTTAAAGCGAATAAAAATCAGAGGGGAAATTGCATTGAAACAATCCAACATGCCATTGACTATTCACTGGGAAGCGGTAGAAGCTGACCCGCGCTTTCAGCAATTGCACCGCGATAAAAACCGCTTTTTATGGCGAATGATGTTGTTTGCATTGATTTTTTATTTCTTATTACCCATCTGCACTGCGTATTTTCAGCACACTTTAAATATAAAAATTTGGGGTGTCATAAACGCTGGCTTACTGTTTGCGCTTTCGCAATTTATTGTGGCATGGGCTATTGCGATTATTTACGCCAAGCGCGCTAACACTGAATTTGATGCGCGCGCAAAAGCCTTAGTCGATGATGCGCACAATATTAAAGGCGTGCTATGAAAAAGATAGTTAGCATTTTAATGGCCCTGCAAAGTGCGCCAGTATTGGCGACGCCTGAAAAATATGCAGCAGTTTCCCCAGACTATCGTTGGCTCACATTTTTAGTATTTAGCAGCATCATCGCCGCCACCATGTACATCACCTATTGGGCAAGTAAACGCGTGAAATCCACCGCAGATTTTTATGCAGCAGGCAATTCAATCTCCGGTTTGCAAAATGGCTGGGCGATTGCAGGCGATTATCTCTCTGCCGCCTCATTCTTGGGTATTGCTGGGCTCATATCCCTGTATGGCTACGATGGTTTTATGTACTCGGTTGGCTTCCTTATGGGGTATATCGCCGTGCTGTTAGTCATCGCCGAGCCTTGCCGCAACATTGGCAAATATACGCTGGGCGATATTTTAGCATTTCGCAACGACCCCAAAAAAGCGCGTATGGTGGCCGCACTTTCTACTATCACCGTGTCTATTTTCTATCTCACTGCACAAATGGTCGGTGGCGGTGTGTTGGTTAAAACACTTATTGGCATCGATTACGAAGTCAGCGTCATCGCAGTAGGCACCCTCATGCTGGCTTACGTGGTGTTTGGCGGCATGGTGGCCACCACTTATGTGCAAATTGTCAAAGCCGTTTTATTGGTAATTGCCTCTTTAGTACTAGTGACATTAGTTTGGATGCCTTATGGTTTTAGCCTGCCTGCATTTTTGCAAGCGGTGGTCGATGACCCAAAAGTCCAGGCGCAAGTCGCTAAATTATTAAGTACCGCTGCGAGCAGCATGAGCGCACAAGAGCTTGGACAACGTTTTTTAGAACCCGGACTGTTTTTAAAAGACCCAATAGACCAGATTAGCCTTGGCATGGCATTGGTGTTTGGCACAGCAGGTTTGCCGCACATTCTCATGCGTTTTTTTACCGTGCCAAACGCGCAAGAAGCGCGTAAAAGTGTGGTGTGGGCAATGGCGATTATTGGCGGCTTTTATGTGCTCACTTTATTTTTGGGTTTTGGCGCGGCGATACATGTCGGCCCAGAAACCATAGGCGGCATTGATAAAGGCGGCAATATGGCGGCACCCTTATTAGCGCAATATTTGGGTGGTGGCGAGAACTCATTATTAGGCAACTTTATGTTGGCGTTTGTGGCAGCTGTTGCCTTCGCCACAATTGTCGCGGTTGTCGCAGGCCTAGTGCTGGCTTCGGCTTCCGCCATTGCGCACGATTTATATGTGAACGTGATTAAAGACGGCAACGCCAGCCAAGCGCAACAAATGAAGGCGGCAAAAATCGCGTCCATATGCGTCGGCATTATCGCTATTTTAATTGGCATACTCGCCAAAGGCCAAAACGTCGCACACTTAGTTGGTATGGCGTTTGCAGTGGCAGCCAGTAGTAATTTACCCGCTATTTTCCTCACCCTGTACTGGAAAAAATGCAACACCACCGGTGTGGTGATGGGCATGCTGATTGGCGCGGGTAGTGCGATTTTATTGGTGCTAATTTCACCTAATATGACCTACCCGCAAAAAATGGTCGCTGATGCCAAAATCGTATTAGAAGGCGCAGCAGGCCAACCTGCCATTGCAGCAAAAGCCAGTGAAGGCTTGCTTTGCGAATTTTTTACCTTCTGCCAAAAAGCAGAACCTGCCAAACCTACGATAGAAGCGTTGGATAGCTTGCCGCTTCAAGTCGTGCTGATTGGCAGTGCCATTGACCACGACACAACGCTTGAAGAATCCAAAAAAACACAAATCAAAATCGCCGCGCTAGAAAAACAAATTGACAAAGCCAAAGAAGATTTAGCCAAATTTTCAAACCAAAGTACCAGTATGGTGGGGCTTGAAAAACCGCTATTTCGGTTGAAAAACCCAGGCATTATTTCCATTCCACTGGGTTTTTTAATGGTAATTTTGTTCTCACTGTTAACGCGTGATAAGCGTGCTGAAGATTTATGGGAAGAGCTGTATGTGAGGCAAAATACTGGCCTGCATGTGGCAGATGTTTCGCATTAAATATAATCTATCGAGTCCGACTGCTATTGACTACAATAGTAGAAAATTTAAATTAATCTGATAAGTTAAAAGTAAAAAAACAATATGTCAAAACCAACTACTTTAAAAGAATTAAGTGGATTTATGTATCTGCTCAATAATGGTTAATATTCATGAAGCGTGTAGCAATTTTTCTCAGAAAAAATCTTGCGGAAAACAAATTTCGTGATGTTATTCTAAGCGCACTTCGTTCCGATGAAATCGACAGCGCGTTACTTAGTAGTGGCTTTTTCCAAGAAGATGCAAGCTATTCCGTCTCAAATCTTTTTCGCATTTCACCCCACAGATTATGCAAGCCTTTAGCACTTACAATTGTAGGGCTTTACTCCTATTCAGATAAGAAAAAGTACACAACTTTTATCAACAACATAAAAGCATATAACTGCTCACTTTGCTTTCAGCTAACTTCAAAAGTAATGTCAGGAATGAGATGGCATGCGAAAGTTTTTATAGCAAAAAAAGATGGGAATCCTGCCATTGCTATAATAGGGAGTAGCAATATTACGCGCAGAGCTTTTGACACTTTGACAAACTTCAATTATGAGTGTGACGTAGTCTTCTGGGATGAAACAAACACCATTATCAATCAAATTATTAACAATATAATTAGTGAGGGTGACAACACCGATAATTCATCATCTATTATCGTAACTAATTACGACGATGGGCATCCCGCCAATCGTCAACCGTTAACTAACCGGTTGTTACAACTTGAAAGTGAAATTCTTTCAGGCCTCAATGACTTTGTAGAATGATTTTAACTCTTGCAACAATTTGATTTCTAATTAGAAAGCGCTGATATAGACCACTTACCATATCCCTTAAACTGCTGAAATACTTCGCGCATTTCAGATTCGCTGAGTAATGGTGGATTTGGGTTTAATTGCAAAATCCGCCAATATTGCTCAGATAAGTTTTCGACTTCCACCGTCACTGCAAGCGCATCCTCCAAATCGCGCCCCAGCGCTATCATGCCGTGATTCGCCAGTAAACAGGCTTTGCAGTCTTGCAAGACAGTTAGAGCATTATCTGACAAGGCTTGCGAGCCAAACAAGGCATAAGGCGCACAACGGATAGTATCCCCGCCCACCACCGCTATCATGTAGTGAAACGGTGGGATATCTTTGTGCAAGCAGGCCAAGGTAGTAGCGAACATGCTGTGGGTGTGGATAACTGCGTTGATTTCTGAGCGACTGGCTAAAATATCACGATGAAAACGCCATTCCGATGAAGGCTTTTTACCTTGCTCAAAACTGCCGTCAAACTGCATCTGCACCATGCTGGTTGGCGTCATATCTTCTACAGGCATGCCAGATGGTGTTACCAAAAAACCATCGCCGCATCGCACACTACAATTGCCCGCAGTGCCTTTATTCAGACCCAGCTCGGCAAGTTTTTGGCTGGTTTTTAGTAACTGTTCAGACAACCCATTCATCCTCTACCTTCCAAATCAATGCCCTGCAAGCCAATACCCATGCGGGCTACAGGCATGCTATTTACACTCATGTAAATTTTGTGGGGCAAATACGCCTTTTTCAGTGATGATACCTGTCACCAAGCGCGCAGGCGTCACATCGAACGCCGGGTTAGCGGCACTTGATTCTAAAGGCATGACGCGCACTGTTTGCAGCTTGCCATCTGTGCCCATATTTTGTGCCCAGCCTTGTATATGACCAACTTCACCAGCATGGCGTTCTTCAATTTCAATGTGCTCACCACTGATTAAAGCCCAATCAATGGTGGGCGTTGGTACGGCGGCGTAAAATGGGATGTTGCTATCAAACGCCGCTAGTGCTTTTAAATAGGTGCCGATTTTATTGCACACATCACCGTTGGCGGTGACACGGTCTGCACCTACAATCACCATATCCACCAACCCCTGCTGCATCAAATGGCCGCCAGCGTTGTCAGTAATCACCGTATGCGGCACGCCATGTTGTGCCAGCTCCCAAGCCGTTAAAAATGCGCCTTGGTTGCGCGGGCGCGTTTCGCCCACCCACACGTGCACATTCAAACCCGCATCGTGCGCAGCATAAATTGGCGACAGCGCTGTGCCAAAATCGACAGTGGCCAACCAGCCTGCATTGCAATGAGTGAGGATATTGAAAGGTTTGTTTCTGATTAACTGGTTTTGGTATGCATTTTTGATGAGCTCAAGCCCATATTGGCCAATGGCCTGATTCTGCGCAATGTCTTCCTCGGCAATGTTGGCCGCCAAACGCCAAGCGGTAAAGTTTCGCCTTGTGTGCGGCGTTGCCTGCAACGCAGTCACCATGCGACCTACAGCCCATGCCAAATTGACCGCAGTTGGGCGGCTAGCAATGAGTAGCTCAGCCGCCTGTGCTAAATAATCATCTGATTCATCCTCTAACATGGCCAATGCCATGCCATAAGCTGCTGCAACACCGATTAAAGGCGCGCCACGCACTTGCATGGTAGAAATGGCATGCGCCATTTGTTCTGACGATTGCACACGCACAATTTCAAACGCAAACGGCAACTTAGTTTGGTCGATAACCTCGACAAACTTGCAGCGTGCGTCTGGCCAAATGGTGCGGTAATGTAAGTCAGCAACTTTCATATATTTTGCGATTTATTTTGCGCAGTGTTTATTATAGTTTTCGTGCCATCAATTTAAAAACAGTATAAATAATTCTAATTAAAACGCTTGCTTTTTTTTAGCTTCTATTTTTTGCACTTTTCCATCCACAAAATCTGTGGATAACTTTGTGGATTACTGTGTCTTAAAAACGTAACTTACCAATTTTAAAGGCTTTTTTACAAAAGTTCATTTTTTAATCTACTTTTTTTATTATATAAATCAAATACTTACAGTATGCTATTGGTTTTACAAGGTTTTTTACAATTGTTAATGTAACACTTCAACTGGTGTGCATAAATCAGCTAATTTTGGCAAAATTTGTAGAGAATTTTTGCCTGTAATTTCAATGATTTGCGACACAGACATGCGCCTTAAATCAGCTAAAGATTGTGCAATTTTCAATAGCTCTTTCGGGCTATTTCTGCCTTTGCTTCCTAACCATTCTGGTGGAATATCGGGTGCATCTGTTTCTAAAACGATGCTCTCTATCGGCAAATTTTTAGCGAGTTCGCGAATTCTTAGCGCACGCGGGTAAGTCATGGCACCACCAAAACCTAATTTAAACCCTAGCTTGATAAATTCTTCTGCTTGCTGCGGGCTGCCATTAAATGCATGCGCAATGCCGCCAGTGATTTTATATTTGCGCAAGTGTTTCAGCACATCATCAATCGCACGGCGCACATGCAAAATCACCGGCAAATTAAATTCTTTGGCAATTTTTAGCTGTTCGCTAAAAAAATATTCCTGCGTTTCACGATTTTGCTGCGTTACAAAAAAATCTAAACCAATCTCGCCAACCGCCACCAGCTTATTGGGCACAGCTAGCTGCTGCGCGATTAGCGCATGCAAACGCTTTATGTCACCTGGACTGGCATTGTCGATATACATAGGGTGCAGGCCCAAGGCATAGCATACATGCGGGCACTGGGCTGATAACTGAATCACGCCCTGAAAGTTTTCAGGTGTAACAGATGGCACGACAATCATGCGCACGCCTGCCTGTGTAGCCAGATTTGCCTCTGCGTCTCTGTCTACATCAAACTCAGCAGCATCCAGATGACAATGCGTGTCTATTAGCATGATTATTTTAGTGCTGTTTTTAAAAGTGGCTTAGCACGTAGCCGAATATCACTGCCAATGTGGCGCACATCTAAAATTTGCAAATCAACTACCTGCTGCATGGTGGTAAATGCGGGCATGGCGAACATGCTTTTAGCAGCGCCCCCCATCAATTTAGGCGCGTAGTAAATCAGCATTTCATCAATCAGGTTTTGCCCTAACAGGGCGCCATTTAAACCTTCGCCACCCTCACATAACACCTCGTTGATTTCGCGGGCTGCTAGATGCGCTAACAGCGTTTTTAAGCATACCTTACCCTGTTCATTCGGAATGCAAAGTAGCTCCGCACCTGCATCTAGTAATGCGGCAGATTTATTATCAGTATCGTGCGCAAAGGCGATTAACACATTGCCGCCAAACAATATTTTTGCATTGAGTGGTGTTTTTAAGGTGCCATCCACAATAATACGCATGGGCTGCAAACCAGTATCCATGGGGTTTTCAGGCTCGTTATTTAAGCGCACCGTCATGCTCGGGTTATCAGCTAATACTGTACCCACGCCAGTGAGGATGGCGCAACTACGCGCACGCCAATGCTGCACATCTGTTCTTGCCGCTTCACTGGTAATCCATTGACTGACGCCGTTATTGAGCGCAGTTTTACCATCTAAACTGACGGCGATTTTACTGCGCACATAAGGCATGTTACGCGTCATCCGCGCAATAAAACCAGGATTCAAGGCTTCTGCTTGTGCCTGCATCAATCCACTAGCGACTTCTGCGCCATGCGCTTGCAAATGCGCCAAGCCACTGCCAGCTACCAGTGGATTCGGGTCTTGCATAGCGGCAATGACTTTGGTAATACCTGCTTTAACAAGGGTTTGTGAGCATGGCGGAGTGCGGCCAATGTGATTGCATGGTTCCAGTGTGATATAAGCCGTTGCGCCTTTTGCCAACTCGCGAGCTTGCTGCAACGCTAAAACTTCGGCGTGCGGCTCACCTGCTTTAAAGTGTGCACCATCGCCAATCACTTTGCCATCTTTCACAATGACGCAGCCGACACGCGGATTTGGTTTGGTTGTGAACAAACCTTGCTCCGCCAACTGCAGGGCACGGCTCATAAAAAGATGATCTTGAGAGGTAAAAGCCATGTGGCTTATAGGCTATAGGTCGCGACTATAAATCACGGCTATAAATCACGTATGACGTCGTGGAAATCATCCACATCTGAAAAACTGCGATACACAGAGGCAAAACGAATATAAGCCACTTTATCCATCAGCTTGAGCTCGCTCATCACGCTTTCACCTAAATCGCGGGCAGGGATTTCGCGCTCGCCACGCGACAGCATTTTTTGCACAATATGGTCAAGAGCACGGTCGACATATTCGGTGGGCACTGGTCGCTTGTGCAACGCCCGCGTGAAAGATAAACGTAATTTTTCACGATTAAATTCCTCACGTGTGCCATTTTGTTTCACCACTTGCGGCAAATGCAAATCAGCGGTTTCGTAGGTGGTAAAACGCTTGTCACAAACCCCACATTTGCGGCGACGGCGGATTGAATCACCTTCGTCATTGACTCTAGAATCTATGACTTGGGTATCAGCATCACCACAAAAAGGACATTTCACTTTTTATTTTCCATACACAGGAAACTTAGCCGTTAACGCATGCACTTTTTCTTTAGTGGCAGCAATCACGGCTTCATCGGTTGGGTTATCCAGCACATCGGCAATTAAGTTGGCCACTTGTTTAGCTTCAGCTTCTTTAAAGCCACGTGTGGTGATGGCTGGTGAGCCAATACGAATACCTGATGTTACAAATGGACTTTCCGGGTCGTTTGGAATAGCATTTTTATTCACCGTGATGTGCGCTTGGCCTAAATAAGCATCAGCCGCTTTACCTGTAAGGCCTTTCGGGCGCAAGTCCACCAAAAACACATGGCTTTCTGTACGGCCAGAAATAATACGCAAACCTCGCTCAGCAAGCGCTTCTGCCATCGCTTGGGCATTTTTAATCACTTGCGTTTGATACACTTTAAATTCAGGCTGAGCGGCCTCCAAGAAAGCCGTCGCTTTACCCGCAATCACGTGCATCAGCGGGCCGCCTTGCAAACTTGGGAACACGCTAGAATTCAACGATTTTTCGAACTCTGCTTTAGCCAAAATAATACCGCCACGTGGGCCACGCAAGGTTTTGTGCGTAGTTGATGTGACAAAATCCGCATGTGGTACTGGGTTTGGATATACACCCGCCGCGATTAAGCCTGAGTAATGTGCCATATCCACCATGAAATAAGCGCCCACTTTTTTGGCGATTTCTGCCATACGCGCCCAATCGAAACGTAAGGAGTACGCAGAGGCCCCGCCGATTAATAGCTTTGGTTTCGCTTCAATGGCAATACGTTCCATTTCATCGTAATCAATCTCTTCTTTGTCATTGAGACCATAGGCCACAATATTGAATAACTTGCCTGATAAATTGGCTGGTGAGCCATGGGTTAAATGCCCGCCATGACCCAAGTTCATACCCATGACTGTATCACCCGGTTTTAAAATGCTGAAATACACCGCTTGGTTAGCTTGGCTACCAGAATGCGGCTGCACATTAGCGTATTCTGCACCATACAAAGCTTTCAGGCGGTCAATGGCCAGCTGTTCCACTTGGTCTACGTATTCGCAACCGCCGTAAAAACGCTTGCCTGGGTAACCTTCTGCATATTTATTGGTAAGTTGCGAGCCTTGCGCCTGCATCACTGCTGGGCTGGTGTAATTTTCTGAGGCAATCAGCTCAATGTGTTGTTGTTGGCGCACAACTTCTGCGTTAATCATGGCATCTAATGCAGGGTCGGCTTTGCTAAGTGTGTTGGCGGTACTAAACATGGTGGTAGTTTATTTCCAAAATAATTGGTTGAATTGAATGTGTTATTTTATCACGGGCACGCTTTTACTTAATAGCGCTGCAAGTAAAATCTATACAGATTAAACCTGCACCAACTTGGTTCAATGTAGCCAGTATTGTGGTGCATCACAACCGTACTTTATAACCATATAAAGTTAACTTGTTGTTTTTTATTACATAAAATTATGGCACAGTGATTGCTTATATTAAATTAGTTTCATATCTCCAAGTTTTTCCCATTAGCCCAGCTTAGCTTAAACACTAGCGCTGGGATTTTTTTGCCATTTTTTCGCTCATTCATCTATTTTCTCATTCGCCTATTTTAAGTATGCTATTAAATATTCATTACCCAACTAGCGCGCACGCTATAATCACATTTTTATAATGATTTGAGCACGAAGATGAAATGGACTGACAGCCAACGTATTGCCGAAGAGCTATTCGACAAATATCCAGATATCGACCCAAGTACGATTCGCTTTACCGATTTAATGGCGTGGGTGATGGCGCTAGAAGACTTTGATGATGCGCCTGAGCACTGCGGTGAAAAAATATTAGAAGCCATTCAACTGGCTTGGCTAGATGAAGCCAAATAGAAAGCTAAGGCACAATAAACTTGTTTGAAGCGCTATTTCTGCTATTTATTAAACACTTTATTTGCGATTTTCCGTTGCAGGCCAATCCGTGGATGTATCGCAATAAAGGCACTTATATGCACCCAGGCGGCATTGCACATGCGGGCATACACGCGCTGGGCACATTACTCGTATTAGCGCCATTTATTGGCAGCTTGAGTATGGTGTATGCCATTATTGATATGCTGGTGCATTACCACATTGATTGGGCAAAAATGAACGTCAGTAAACGCTACGATTTACAGCCTAATAATAGCGAACGCTTTTGGATATTGCTGGGTTTTGATCAGCTGTTACATCACATCACTTATTTTATAATCATCTATTTCGCTTTCAACTTACAACTATTTTAACTTACGCAAATTCAACTATGCAGCCTACAGCTAACGACCTAAACCCTGTCACCATACAGTCCCCTCTAGCGCCACGTGCAATTTTTAAGGCCTATGATATCCGCGGAATTGTGGGCAAGACCCTGACGCCAAAAATTGTCGAGGCGATTGGGCATGCATTAGGTTCTGAAGCACGCCAACGCGGCCAACAGGAAATTTGTATTGGTTACGATGGCCGCTTGTCTGGTCCTGAGCTAGCGGAGGCGCTGTCTCAAGGCATCCGCAAAGCAGGCGTGAATGTGGTGAACTTGGGCATGGTAGCTACGCCCATGGTGTATTTTGCGGCGTTTCACTTAAATAACAACTGCGGCGTCATGGTCACAGGCAGCCACAACCCACCAGATTACAATGGTCTAAAGATGGTGCTGGCGGGTGAGACTTTATCCAACTCAAGCATTCAAAGTTTACGTCACCGCATTGAGTACAATCGCTACAGCTATGGCGATGGACTAGAACGTAGCTATGATGTTGCTGCTAGCTATATTGCAACTATTCAAGCTGACATTAAACTGGCCCGTCCGATGCAGATTGCGGTAGATTGTGGCAACGGCGTCGCTGGCGCATTTGCTAAACAACTTTACAACGCCATTGGCTGCCGCGTGGATGAGCTATTTTGCGAGGTTGATGGACATTTTCCTAACCATCACCCTGACCCATCGGTGCCAGAAAACTTAACTGATTTGATCGCTGCGCTTAAAACCACCCGTGCCGAAATTGGCTTGGCATTTGATGGCGATGGCGATAGGTTAGGTGTAGTCACCAAAGATGGCAAAATTATTTACCCAGACCGCCAGTTACTGTTGTTTGCAGAAGACGTGTTGCAAAGAAATAAAGGTGCCAATATTATTTTTGATGTGAAATCGACGCGCAACTTAAACCCTTGGATAAGTAAGCTGGGTGGCAATCCCATTATGTGGAAAACTGGGCATTCTTTAGTAAAAGCCAAAATTAAAGAAAGCAATGCCGCGCTAGCTGGCGAAATGAGTGGTCACGTATTTTTTAACGATAAGGATGCCAACGGTAAAAAGCGTTGGTATGGTTTCGATGATGGCTTATATGCAGGTGCTCGCTTATTAGAGATTTTAAGCCGTTTTGCCAATCCATCTGAAGTATTAAATGCGTTGCCAGATAGCGTTAGCACGCCAGAGCAGCACATCAATATGCAAGAAGGTGAACCGCATACGCTAATCGCGCAACTACAAAAAACCGCCATATTTGAAGGTGCCACTGAAATTATTACCATTGACGGCCTACGTGTTGAATACCCCGACGGCTTTGGTTTAATGCGTCCAAGCAATACTACCCCAGTGATTGTGTTGCGCTTTGAGGCCGACAACGAAGCGGCACTTAAGCGCATACAAGCGCAGTTTCGTGATGTGATTTGGGATGCCGCGCCGCATGTGGCATTGCCATTTTAGCTTCAACTTAACCAGCGCAATACCGAGCTAGTCTAAAAATTAGGTATGTCTAAAAACACCATCATTTTCTCTATTGTTTGGGTAGCGCTCGTATTAGCTGTTTATTATCTGGCCGACAATATTCAAAATCCTAACAAAGCGTGGCGGCTGGGTGACAATGCCAATATCGTCACCTTAAAACGGGGTTTAGATGGTCATTATCGTGCTGAAGCGCTGATTAATAATGAGAAAGTGAATGTGCTGGTAGATACTGGTGCAACGGGTGTAGCCATTTCGCAAAAAGTGGCCGATAAACTTAAACTTAGAAGCATACAAGCAGTACGCACCATAACAGCAAATGGTGACACAGTCAGTTATATGGTGCGGCTAGATTCTGTCAAAGTGGGTGGTGTAGAAGCAAACAATGTAGCCGCCACCATTGCCCCTGGATTAGATGGCGATGTACTGTTGGGCATGAGTTATTTGGGGCGCATGGATGTGCGCTTGTTTAATAACGAGATGACCATTAAGCAAGTTGAGCCATAAAGCAAGATAATACGCATGCCCTGCAAGCCAATACCGACGCTGGCTGCAGGCACGCTACTCCAAGCTCGATTCAACGCCTTGTATTAAATTCCTAAAAATATTTGTAAGTAATTTCTAGTTTGCATGACCAATGGTGGCTAGCTAGCAAACTTAATACTTTACGTACAATTTATATTTCTAGGAGATTTAAAATGAAATTCAACCTTAAAAAAACGACTATAGCGACCAGTTTATTACTTGCGTTTTCTACATCAGTGTTTGCAGCTACATCACTCACAACGGGTGGTTATGCAACTCAGTTACAAAAAATGGAAATGATGAAAATGTTGGATGGTGACGGTAACTACATGGTCACGATGACTGAAGCAGACAGCTATTACAACAGTATTTTTGATGCACTCAACAAAGATGGCGATGACTCATTAGAGGCAAATGAATGGGCTGGTCCAACAAAAAATTCAAAGCTTGACCTGACAACAGGCGGTTACAGCCGTGAGTTGCGTAGCATGAAAATGATGCGTTTAATGGACACTGATGGCGACAAAAAAGTGACGCGTGATGAATTTTTAAACCATCACCGCGCTGTGTTCTCAAAGCTTGATTCTTCTAGTGACCAACAATTAGATGCACAAGAATGGGCCATGAAAGGCTTGCTAAGCAAATAATACGCCTTACATAGCGGCAATCTTATAAAGCCAGTAAAAGCTGGCTTTATTTTTAGGTAATTACTGTAGGGGTGGTACGCGCAGTACATTGTGTTAATTCAGATATTTCTAACGCAATTTGTATCATCTCAGCCAATGCTGCTTGCGCATCCAAATGATGGTTTTTAGTATCTGCGTCATAAGCTTCTAAATAAATGCGTAAAGTCGCACCCTCAGTTCCGGTGCCAGAAAGCCTAAACACAATACGTGAGCCGCAGGCAAACAAAATACGGACACCCTGCCCTGTACTAATGCTGCCGTCTACTGGGTCGGTGTAGCTAAAATCATCGGCTGTTTTCACTGTATATTGCCCAAATTTCTTGTTTGGCAACGTAGTAAATTGTGCTTTGATGTGTGCCATCACGCCATTGGCAGCATCAGTCGGTATCGCTTCATAGTCGTGGCGTGAATATACATTGCGGCCATACTCTGCCCAATGTGCCATGACAATTTCTTCTACACTCGCTTTCTTTACAGCGATGATATTCAGCCAGCACAATACAGCCCACAAGCCATCTTTTTCACGCACATGATTGCTGCCGGTGCCGAAGCTTTCTTCACCGCAAAGCGTGACTTTACCGGCGTCCATCAAATTGCCAAAAAACTTCCAGCCAGTTGGGGTTTCATAACAAGGGATATTCATTTTCGCTGCCACTCTATCAACCGCACCACTAGTTGGCATGCTGCGTGCAACGCCTGCCAGTCCTTGTTGATAAGCAGGAATAAGGGCTGCGTTGGCGGCGATGATAGCTAAACTATCCGATGGCGTGACAAAAAAGTGATTACCTAAAATCATATTGCGGTCACCATCACCATCGGATGCAGCACCAAAATCTGGCGCGCCGTCTTTATACAGGATATCCACCAGCTCATGCGCATAAGTCAGGTTTGGATCTGGGTGACCGCCGCCAAAAGTCTCAGACACTTCGCAATTCATTAAACTAGACTCAGGTGCGCCTAAACGCTCCACCAAAATGGCTTTGGCATAAGGCCCGGTCACCGCATGCATGGCATCAAATTTCAGGCTAAAACCAGATTTATATAAGGCTTTAATGGCATTAAAATCAAATAGTTCTGCCATTAAATCGGCGTAATCACTGACGGGATGAATGACTTCTATGGCAAAATCAGCTAATTGTGTTTCACCGATTTCCTCAATATTCACATCCACAAAATCAGCTATTTTATAGTGAGTAATCGTTTTACTTTTGGCAAAAATTGCATCGGTAATTTTTTCAGGTGCTGGACCGCCATTGACAGTATTGTACTTAATACCAAAGTCTTCGTCTGGCCCTGCAGGGTTGTGGCTGGCAGATAAAATAATGCCGCCTAGTGTTTGGTATTTACGAATAATGTGTGAGGCGGCGGGGGTGGACAGAATGCCGCCTTGCCCAACAATCACTTTTGTAAACCCGTTCGCCGCCGCCATTTTAATAATGGTTTGAATGGCCGTTTTATTGTAAAAACGTCCATCGCCACCTAAAGTAAGCGTCGCACTTTTAGGGATGGTGATGGAATCAAAAATGCTTTGTACAAAGTTCTCTAGGTAATTGGCTTGTGCAAAAATTTTCACTTTTTTGCGTAAGCCAGAAGTGCCAGGTTTTTGGTCGAGATAAGGTTGTGTATTGTGTGTTTGAATAGTCATCATCATTAATTTATTGTACGCAAAAGTATTGTTTGTGATGCTCTGCAGGCCAATACCCATAAGGCTTACAGAGCATCTAAAATTGCCATGTATTAAAAGTTATCTTGCAAGCGAAACGATTGCCTCAATTTCTACCAATACATCCCGCGGAAGTTTAGCCACTTGTACTGTAGAGCGCGCAGGGGTATGACCAGCAAACATTTCAGCATAAACATGATTCATAGCGACAAAATCATCTAAGCTTTTTAAAAACACCGTGGTTTTGACCACTTTGTTTAGGCCAGCACCAGCGGCTTCAATCACAGCTGTTAAATTGTTCAATACTTGTTTAGTTTGCTCTGTAATATCACCATCGTTGAGCGTACCATCTGCGCGCAAGGCAATTTGGCCTGAGGTGAACAATAAGTCACCCACTTGCATGGCTTGAGAATATGGGCCTATAGCGGCAGGAGCGTGCGGGGTTTTTATGATTTGCATTTACAGCCTTTCAGTATCAGAGTATTTGAATGGTACCCGTTTTACATTGCAAAATAACTCATATGCAATAGTACCTGCGCACTTCGCCACATCATTCGCTTGCACGGTATTGCCCCACAACTCTACTGGTGAGCCTATTTGCGCATTTGGAATTTCAGTTAAATCTACACATAACATATCCATAGAAACGCGCCCTATCAGCTTAGTCAAATGCCCAGCAACCAATACTGGCGCCCCAATTGTAGATCTAGGGTAACCATCTGCATAACCGCAAGCTACAACGCCAACTGTGGTCGGTTTGTTGGCAGTGAATATGCCACCATAACCAACAGACTCCCCAGCTTGAATAGTGCGAATAGAAATGAGGGTTGAGCTTAGTTTCATCACTGGGCGCAATTGCACTGTATTGCCTGCAACTGGATTAGCGCCATACAGCATAATGCCTGGACGCGACCAGTTACGATAAGTTTGTGGCCAATTTAACACTGCGGCGGAGTTTGCGAAACTAATTTCCTCCGCCGGCAAATTTTCTACAGTTTGCTCAAATAGCGAAATTTGCTGATTGGTATGTGTGCTACTTAAAACATCCGCATTTGCAAAGTGCGTCATATGGATAATGCTAGCCACATTTGCATGCCCCGCAAGCTCTAGGTATGCTTGCTTATAGGCTTGCTCTAAAAAACCGATGCGATGCATACCGCTATCCAACTTAAGCCAAATATGTACAGGCTTAGCAAGTTTGGCAGCTAAAAGAATAGCTAACTGCCATTCTGCATGAATCACTATCCACAAATTATTCGCAACTATTTCTGCCAGCTCCGTCGCATCAAAAAATCCTTCTAACAATAAAATAGGATTTTTTATATCTGCTTGTCGTAGCTGCAAGGCCTCTTCTAAACTTGCCACTGCAAATGCATCTGCCTCATCTTGAATGGCTTGTGCGCAAGCCAGCGCACCATGGCCATAAGCATTCGCCTTAATCACCGCCAGTGCTTTTCCACCATGTAACTGCCTGGCCACCCGATAGTTATATCTAAAGGCATCTAGCTGAATATGTGCAATAGTTGGGCGAGACATAATGGGTAAGGGAATAATTGAAGTAAATTTAAACTTGTTACACTAGCTACAGATTGTAACGATTTATGCTCCAACCGTCACTTTAAGATTGATGGCGATGGATTTACAGTGATGAACACGAGATGATGAACCGAAGAATTTGATTGGTCGGAACGGCAGGATTTGAACCTGCGACCCCTTGTCCCCCAGACAAGTACGCTACCAGGCTGCGCTACGCCCCGAACCGCATCGCGATTAAGCGATGAGACTATATTATAAATGAAAAGCGCCTAGTCAGTTAAGGCTAGGCGCATTTATAATTGATTTACTGATGCGAGTTTATGTGCGACAACTATATATTTAGCAGCTAGGCGCGCAGTAATTGAATCACTTCACGTAGCCCAGTTTTAAACTCTACAAAATCAAACACATTGCTTGAATTGGTAGCATATGTTAAATCTGCTACTTGCGGCATAGGGGTCGTGTCTGCAACCTCCTCAGCACCATCCAAACGATTACGTGCACCACTAATGGTAAAACCTTGTTCATAAAGCAATTCGCGTATTTTACGAATCAGCAAAACTTCGTGATGTTGATAATAACGACGATTTCCACGACGCTTAACTGGTTTAAGCTGAGTAAATTCCTGCTCCCAATAACGCAACACATGTGGCTTTACGCCACACAGCTCACTCACCTCGCCAATAGTAAAGTAGCGTTTAGCGGGAATAGGTGGTAATACTACTTTTGCGCTTGGGTCTAGCATCGTATTAATTTGCCTTATGTCTGCCTAAATTTAGGCGTAATGCGCTTCTACTTTGCTTTTTAATTTTTGGCTTGCATGGAATGTCACAACACGGCGGGCACTAATCGGTATTTCTTCACCAGTTTTTGGGTTGCGACCAGGGCGCTCTGATTTTTTGCGCAATTCAAAATTGCCAAAACCAGATAGCTTAACGCTATCACCAGCTTCTAAAGCACTGCGTACTTCCTCAAAAAATGCTTCTACCATGTCTTTTGCTTCACGTTTATTTAAACCTACTTGCTCAAATAATAAATCGGCCAAATCAGCCTTTGTTAATGTCATGCAAATCCCCTGAGCTAATTCTTAATTTAATTTTTTCCTAGTTTTTATTGCCTAGTTTTATTACTAGCTTCGTAACGATGCGCCGAAGTTTTTTTCTAATAATTTTAGCAGTTCAGCGATGACTGCATCTACTTCTGCATCTAACAGCGTTTTGTGAGTATCTTGCATAAGTACAAGAAATGCAAGGCTTTTTTTGTTTTCTGCAATACCTTTTCCCTGATAAACATCAAACAATTGTAGTTCTTGCAACAAGTTAATTTTAGCCGCATGCACTACTTTTACAATAGTCTGAATGGGCAAATCTGCATCTACCACCACCGCAATATCGCGTCTCACTGGCAAAAATTTAGATACCTCTTGATAAGTCGCCACTTGTGTTTTCAGCAAATCATCCAGTGTCAGCTCAAATAAAATAGTGTTTTTAGTCAGCGCGTATTGTTGCTGCCATTTTGGATGCAACTTACCCAACCAGCCAATAGCCTTGCCACGCAAATAAACGCGTGCCGACTGACCTGGGTGCAAAGCTGAATGCACCTCTTGACGATACTCCGCTTGACCGTTTGTTAAGGCATCTACGGTGGCCTTTACGTCATAAAAATCGACATCGCGGCTTTTATCTGCCCATTGCTCTGGCTGAAAATTCCCGTGACATAAGCCGGATACGCGCATCTCTTCACGATAGGCTTTCTGGCTTGAAAAATAACTGGCGCCCACTTCAAATAACATGGCACGCTCTTGTTTGCGATTTAAGTTATAGGTCAGCACGTCTAGCAAGCCGCCCCATAAACCGCTACGCATGACGCTTAAGTTGCTGGCAATCGGATTTTTAAGCGCGATTGGATTTGTGTTTCCCATCAAATCGCGCTCCCAGCTAGCATCCACAAAACTATAAGTGACCACCTCTTGATAGCCTTGAGACTGCAAAACACCTGCTCCAGAAGCCTTATTCCATACGGCTTCTGGAGCATCTAAAATACTTAAATTTGCAATTGGCTTAATAGCTGGAATCTTATCGTAACCGTGCAAACGAGCAATTTCTTCAATTAAATCTTCCTCGCGTGCGATGTCGAACCGATAGCTGGGTGCTTGTACGGCAAAACCATCTGCCGTTTCAGTAAATTCAAAACCCAATTGTTTCAGCAACGCACCCACCGTTGCTTGTGGAATACTAATGCCTAATACTGAAAGCAAACGTGCATAGCGCAGATTGACAGTATGACGGGCAGGTAAAACCGTCACCGCTTGTGTAATTGAACCCGCCTTACCACCACAAATTTCCAGAATCAACGCTGTTGCGCGCTCTAGTGCCGACAGGGTATTACCGAAATCTACGCCACGCTCAAAACGGTATGAGGAATCGGTACTCAAGCCCAAGCGGCGAGCTTTTCCAGCAATTGTGTCTGGCGTAAAAAAAGCGCTTTCTAAAAATATATCTGTCGAAGCATCGGTTACCGAGCTTGGCTCACCGCCCATAATGCCAGCTAACGCAATTGCCTCGCCATTACTAGCAATTACCAAATCATCGGCTTTTAATTTCACTTCGGTGTCGTTCAGCAACTTTAGTGTCTCATTCGCTTTGGCAAAACGCACTTCAATATGGTCGCCCAACTTGGCTAAGTCAAAAGCATGCATGGGTTGGCCAAGCTCAAACAACACATAATTCGTAATATCGACAATGGCGCTAATACTGCGCACACCGCTACGCTCTAGATTTCGAATCATCCAATCAGGTGTTTTAGCTTGGGCATTAACGCCCTCGATAGCACGGCCAAAATAGGCAGGGCAAGCGTCTGGCGCATTCACCAACACCGCCATGGTGCGGGTAGACTCTACTTTTACAGTGGTGTTTTGAGGCAATTGTAAAGCAGCGCCAGTAATTGCGGCTACATCGCGCGCAATGCCTAAAATGCTCAAACAATCCGCACGGTTGGGTGTCAGTTTTAGTGTAAGTAAATTATCGTTTAAGCTCAAATATTCACGTATATCTTGCCCAACAGTTGCGTCTGCAGGCAGCTCCAGCAAGCCAGTTGCTTCTGCCGCCAGCCCCAACTCTTTAGCCGAGCACATCATGCCAAACGATTCTACACCGCGCACTTTGGCCTCTTTAATCGCAATCCCTGGCAGCGCGGCTCCCACCAAAGCGCATGGTGCTTTTAAGCCAACCCTGGCATTAGGTGCACCGCAGACAATTTGCAACACTTCTTTACCTATATTCACCTTGCATACCTGTAAGCGGTCAGCATCAGGATGCTTATTGGTTTCAATAATTTCGCCAATCACAACTTGCGTAAACACTGCGCTGGCAGGTTGCGTGTGTTCCACCTCCAAGCCTGCCATGGTCAAGGCATGGCTTAACTCATCCGAGTTTAAGTTGGGATTTACGAAAGTGCGTAGCCAGTTCTCTGAAAATTGCATAAGGGTTTATTAAGACAACTTTACTTATTAAATTGCGACAAAAAGCGCAAGTCGTTATTAAAAAAGTGGCGTAAATCATTCACACCGTAACGCAACATGGCTAGGCGCTCTACGCCCAACCCAAAGGCAAACCCGCGATATTTCTCGCTGTCAATATTCACGTGTTTAAATACTTCCGGGTGCACCATACCGCAGCCGCCAATCTCTAACCAGCCACCATTCCAACTCATGTCCATCTCGGCTGATGGCTCGGTAAATGGGAAAAATGACGGTCTAAATCTAACGGTTAAGTCATCGCGCTCAAAGAATTTCTGCAAGAAATCCTGCACCACACCCTTTAGGTTTGCAAAACTGATATTTTCATCGACCCATAAGCCTTCTACTTGATGGAACATCGGTGAATGGGTCGCGTCGGAATCAACCCTATAAACACGACCTGGTGCGATAATTTTCAATGGCGGCGCTTTGTCTTCCATGTAGTGAATTTGCACAGGCGAAGTATGTGTTCTTAAAACATTGCTTTCATCTACATAGAACGTGTCGTGCATGGCGCGTGCAGGATGATTCTCTGGAATATTCAGCGCGGTAAAGTTATAAAAATCGGTTTCAATCTCAGGGCCAGTCGCCACATCGAAACCAATCGAGTGAAATAACTGCTCAATACGTTGTAACGTCAAAGTCACAGGGTGTAGACCGCCTTGTGATTGCGCACGCGCAGGCAAAGTTACATCAATGGATTCTTGCGAGAGTTGTTGTGCCTGCACAGCGTTTAAAATCGTCTCGCGTCGTAAATTTAATGCCGCCTCCACTGCCTGCTTCACTACATTAATAGCGGCGCCCGCTGCAGGACGTTCTTCGCTGGAAAGCTTGCCCAAACCTTTTAGGGCTTCAGTTAGCGCGCCAGCTTTACCTAAATATTTTGCTTTTGCGTTTTCTAACGTGGGCATGTCTGCGCATGCATTAAAGTCGTTTTGCGATTCTGCTATGAGGTATTCTAAATTAGCCATACGTTATTTTAACTTAAAGTAATTACTTTGTTGGTGTTTAACTGATTGATTATGAATAAATATTTTATACTGCTGTAAAAAAAGAGGCCGTAGCCTCTTTTTTAATTGCTTCTAATTCATGTTTACTTAAGCAGCTGAGCTTATACCGCTAGACTGGCTTTTGCAGTCTCAACCAATTTGGCAAACGCAGCTTTATCAAATACAGCCATATCTGCTAACACCTTACGATCCAACTCAATGGCGGCTTTTTTCAAACCATTCATAAAGCGGCTGTAGGTTAAACCGCACTCACGTGCACCAGCATTGATACGGGCAATCCACAAAGTACGGAATTGACGTTTTTTCTGACGACGGTCACGGTACTGGTATTGACCAGCCTTCATTACCGCCTGTTTGGCAACACGGTAAACGTTCTTACGACGACCGCGATAACCTTTAGCGGCGTTTAATACTTTTTTGTGTCTCGCACGAGCAATGACACCACGTTTTACTCTAGGCATATCGGTCTCCTTAGCGTGTTGGCATCATAGCGCGAACGCGTTTGACGTCAGTTGGTGAGATGATCGATGTACCGCGCAATTTACGTTTTTGCTTGGTAGTTTTTTTGGTAAGAATGTGGCGCAAATGTGAATGCGTACGCTTCACCTTGCCATTCCCTAAGAACTTGAAGCGCTTTTTGGCGCTGCTCTTTGTTTTCATTTTTGGCATTTTATTCTCCTTGGAGGTTAATTAAGAGTGCTTAGGCATGCCGTTTAGCCGTATCACTCAGGTAAAAACTTATTTATTCTGTTACTGCAGCTTTATCTTCAATCTTCTCAGCTACTTTTTCTGCTGGTTTTGCTATTTTTGGCGCCTTAGCGACTATTTTTTCAACTTTCTTAGGGGCTAGCACCATCACCATTTGGCGACCTTCCATTTTAGGAAACTGCTCAACCACTGCATGCTCTTGCAAATCTGCTTCAACGCGTCTTAACAAAGCCAAACCAAACTCTTGGTGTGTAATCTCGCGACCTCTAAAACGTAATGTAATCTTGGCCTTATCGCCCTCACCCAAAAATCGGATGATATTACGTACTTTAATATTGTAATCACCATCATCCGTACCCGGACGGAACTTGATTTCTTTGATAACAACTTGTTTTTGTTTAAGTTTTTGTTCATGCTGACGCTTACTTTCAGCATACTTAAACTTACCATAATCCATCAACCTGCACACTGGTGGCACCGCATTTGGCGCAATTTCTACCAAGTCAATATCCGCTTCATCCGCTTTTGCAAATGCCTCACGCAAACTTACAATGCCAAGCGGCTCGCCTTCTATACCCACCAAACGAACTTCTGGCGCGGTAATATCGCCGTTGATTCGTGTATCTTTATCCTGTGCTATTGCTGACTCCTAATCTCTAAAAATAAAATAACCGCGCTACTACAGAAAACCTGCTTAAACCTTAGTTTCAACTTCTGCTTTTAAGCGAGCAACTAGCTCTGCAATCGGCATAGAACCTAGGTCTTCACCTTTTCTGGTACGCACGGCCACATGTCCTGCTTGCATCTCACGCTCACCTGCAACGAGCAAGTAAGGCATTTTCTGCATTGAATGTTCGCGTATTTTATAGGTAATCTTCTCATTTCTCAAGTCATATTCGCATCTGATGCCATTTTTCTTCAATGTTTCAACAACTTGCAACACATAATCCGATTGACTCTCAGAAATGTTTAACACCATTGCCTGTACTGGTGCCAACCAAAGCGGCATTGCACCCGCATAGTTTTCAATCAAAATACCAATAAATCGCTCCATCGAACCGACAATGGCACGGTGTAACATGACTGGTCTTTTGCGGCTATTATCTTCGGCAACGTATTCTGCACCTAAACGCTCTGGCAGATTAGGGTCTAGCTGAATAGTGCCGCATTGCCACAATCTGCCTAATGAATCTTTCAGCGTAAATTCAATTTTTGGACCGTAAAAAGCGCCCTCGCCTGGTTGGTATTCAAAATCCAAATTGTTTAGCTTAAGTGCATTAGCGAGGGATGTCTCTGCCCTATCCCAATCCGCATCTGTACCGATGCGCTTCTCTGGGCGAGTAGACAGCTTGACTAGCACATCATTAAAGCCAAAATCGCCATAAGCCTTATAGAGCATTTTAATGAAGTCAGCCACCTCGGCTTCTACTTGCTCTTCAGTACAGAAAATATGTGCATCATCTTGCGTAAAGCCACGCACACGCATCAAGCCATGCAGCGCGCCAGACGGCTCATTGCGATGGCAAGAGCCGAACTCGGCTAAGCGCAATGGCAAATCACGGTAACTATGCAGCGTGCTGTTGTAAATCTGCACATGGCCTGGGCAATTCATTGGCTTCACCGCATAATCGCGATTTTCCGACTTGGTCGTGAACATATTGTCGCGGTAATTTTGCCAATGGCCAGATTTCTCCCACAGGCTTCTATCCAAAATGGTCGGCGTACGCACTTCTTGATAGTTATAATCCACAAACATTTGGCGCATATACTGCTCAATCTCTTGCCAAATGCTCCAACCGCGCGGATGCCAGAACACCATGCCCGGTGCGTCATCTTGCATGTGGAAGTAATCCAGTTGCTTACCCAATTTTCGATGGTCGCGTTTTTCAGCTTCTTCTAGCTGGAATAAATACGCATCTAGTTCTTCTTTATTACGCCAAGCGGTGCCGTATACACGTTGCAACATTTCATTATTGCTATCACCACGCCAGTACGCACCCGCCAACTTCATCAGCTTAAACGCCTTGAGTTTACCGGTATTCGGCACGTGCGGACCACGGCACAGGTCAGTAAATGCGCCTTCAGAATATAGTGAAACATCCTCGTTGGCAGGAATGGATGCAATAATTTCCGCTTTGTAATGTTCGTTAATACTTTTGAAATACGCCACTGCCTCATCGCGTGGCAATACTTTGCGTGTCACTGGCTCATCTTTTTTGGCCAGCTCAGCCATTTTCTTTTCAATGGCGGTTAAGTCTTCGGGTGTAAATGCTCTTTTGTATGAAAAGTCATAATAGAAGCCATTGTCAATCACAGGGCCTATTGTCACTTGGCAATCAGGAAACAGTTCTTTCACCGCATAGGCCAACAAATGCGCAGTGGAGTGGCGAATAATATCTAAGCCTTCGTCAGATTTATCCGTAATAATCGCTAAGTCGCTGTCATTTTCAATCACATGACTTGTATCAACAATCTGATTGTTGACTTTGCCAGCAAGCGCGGCTTTTGCAAGCCCTGCGCCAATGTTCATGGCCACATCTGCCACACTAACAGGCGCATCAAAGCTACGTTGAGAGCCATCTGGCAAACGAATGACTGGCATGGATTTCCTAATTAATTTGGTAGGCAGTAGCAGATTCGAACTGCTGACCCCTTGGATGTCGACCAAGTGCTCTAACCAACTGAGCTAACCGCCTATTTTCAATGTTTAAAGCGAGGGCGAATTTTAGCGTATATGCGGGTTTGACGCAAACTTGCGCTTTATCTATTTTGCCGCGATGCGCATGCATTCTCGCAAGTCATTTTCCGCACGACAAAAAATGGTTGCCCTGCTAGCCAATATACATGCGGCTTACAGAGCATGACTTTTAAGGTTCTTCAGGTTGCAATAATTGCTGATACAAACTATAACTGGCGTAACCATCTTGCGGCAGGTTCTTTGTGGCTTGGTACTGCCGAATAGCCGCTTGCGTCTGTAAGCCTGGAAAGCCATCTGGGATGCCGCATTTAAACCCTAATAAATTTAACCTGCCTTGCAGCGCCCACATTTGGTTAAAACTAAGTGCTTCTGTTTCTATTGCATCGTCAGCAATTATTGGCTTATCTGCAATAAATTGATTGGCTAAATGCGCCACAGAAATCGCGTATTTGACTGAACGATTCCAATCCATAATCACATCAAAATTGCTAAACACCATAAATGCTGGGCCTTGCCAGCCCTGTGGCAACAAAATGGCGGCATTTTCTAAGTTGGGCAGTGCATTATTTTCCACATCAAGCACACCTAATTTCGTCCAATCTGCGGTTGATTTTCGACTGTTTAGTTGCGCCAAGCTGTAATCAAAAAGTTCGGGTAATTTTACCTGTAGCATCACTGGCTCAGCTTTACGCCAGCCCGTTTTGGCGAGGTAATTTGCTGCCGATGAAAAAGCATCTGGTAGCGAGTTCCAAATATTGATGCGGCCATCACCATCTGCATCTACACCGTGTTTTAATAAGGTAGAAGGCATAAACTGCATGTGACCCATTGCGCCTGCCCACGAGCCACGCATGCCAGCCACATCGTTATGCCCCGCATCAACAATGCGCATCGCATCTAGCAACTGATGACGGAAAAATTCCGCACGACGGCCTTCGTAGGCGAGCGTCATCAAACTTGAGGGCAAACCAAACACTCCTTTGTTTTCGCCATAACCAGTTTCTAGTCCCCAAAATGAAACCAACACCTCTTTTGGTACATCATACTGTGTTTCAATTTTACTAAGCAGAACACTATGTTCTTGCAACATCTCTCTACCATGCTCAATTTTACTAGCAGTAACGCGTTTTTCGACATAGCTTAAAAATGGGGTAATAAACTCTGGCTGACCACGATCCAGCACAATCACGCGCGGTAAGTACTTGGTATTTTTGAACATCGCCTTGATGGTTTTTTCAGAAATGTCAGCCGCTTTGGCTTCCTGCTTAAACTCGTGCAACCAATTTGCAAGTTCTTCTGCATCGTACGCATAAGCGCTACCAACAAAACATGAGACCAACACGATGATTATTTTTAACATGCTTAATTTTAAACGAGCTTTTTCAATATTTGACGGTAACCCACTTGATAATTAGGGTATTGCAATTGAAAACCAGTGTCACGTAAACGTTTATTACTTAGGCGCTTTCCGCCCGATATTGGCGGCATTTGAATCGACGAAGTATCTACTCCCTGCTGACCTGCCAGCCATTGCAGCACCTCATATTGCTGGGTGGGCATATCATCGGTAACAATATAAGTATCGCCAATAATTTGCTGGTCGAGCACTTTTTTTACTAAGAAGGCAATGAAACCAGCCGCATCATCACGATGAATACGGTTACTCCAGTTGTTTTCTGCTGGCCAACGTGCAGGGTCTTTCGCCATATTGGCCAAATACAACCGGCCATTGCCATATATGCCTGACAGGCGCATGCAAGTCGACTTCCATTGATTAGACTTAACCTGCATATCTTTTAATAAGTCTTCAGCCTCTAATAACCGCCAACCACCAAAATCGTTGGGAATTGCTGGGGTAGTTTCGTCTAGTATATCTAGGGTCTTTTGGCCATAAAGACGTGTGCTAGAAACAAAAAACACATGTTGTAACGCTAGATTGTTTGCTTGTGTGACCAATATGTTTTTAAACCCTGTTACATATTGCGCTTGATAACTTGCATCAGTTTGCGCATCAGCAGAAACGCAATAAATTACAATATTAGGTTTGAGAGTTTCTAATTGATTTAGTGTGCTTGGCTGCGTTACATCAGCATGTATTGTTTGCATGCCGCTAGAAGCCGCTTGGATACTTCGTCTCAGGCCTGTGACTTTGTGCTCGTGTTTTAAGTTGCTTGCAATAGTGCTGCCCAAATCTCCACAGCCTACGATTAAAATGTTAGCCATACCTTACAATCAACCGCGTCCAAGCAAATATTTTTCGGCAGAATATAAGGCGACAATGCTTTTGCCGTCCGTAATTTCCCCTGTTTGAATCATGCTTAAGCATTGCGCAAAAGGCAAATCAAATATTTCTAAGGTTTCGTCGGCATCGCGTTGGTGCGCGCCAGCGCTTAAACCTTGCGCCAAGTACATATGTATGACTTCATTAGAATAGCCAATGCATGGATGCTGATGGCCGAGTAACGTCCATTCAGTCGCGGTATAGCCCGTTTCTTCTAACAGTTCGCGCTGCCCAGTAACCAAAATCGCTTCGTTGGCGTCTATCTTTCCTGCTGGCAGCTCAATAAAAACTTGATTTAATGCATAGCGAAACTGCTTTTCGAGTATCACATTGCCATTTGGCAGCATTGGCACCACAACGACAGCACCTGGATGCATTACATACTCACGCTGGCTGGTGTTTCCATTGGGCAAGCGCACTTGGTCGCGCTTGACTGTCAGCATACCGCCGGAGGCAATGGTTTGTGAACTGACAGTGTGCTCAGTCAAGTCCTGCATCATTTAAACCCAATCAATCCTACAAGCTAAAGTGCAGCGACGTTAAAGGTGTCGCACTTATTCACGTCACCTAATTTTAGGCCTTGATTAAACCAGCGCATACGTTGCTCTGATGTGCCGTGTGTAAAAGAATCTGGCACAGCGTAACCCTGCGCTTGTTTTTGTAGTGCATCATCACCAATGGCCGCTGCTGCCGTCATCGCCTCTTCCACGTCGCCAGCCTCTAATATGCGGTTTTCGCCATCGGCATGATGCGCCCACACGCCCGCATAGCAATCAGCCTGCAGTTCAAGCCGCACAGAATATTGATTCGCTTCCGCCTCGTTGCGTGCACTTTGCCGTGCTTGCTGCACCTTATCTGAAGTGCCAACGACATTCTGGATATGATGGCCTACTTCGTGCGCGATCACATAAGCTTGCGCAAAATCACCAGGCGCGTTGAACTTGGTTTTCATCTCGTGGTAAAAACTCAAATCGATATACACTTTATTATCACCGGGGCAGTAAAATGGCCCCATCGCCGCTTGGCCAGAGCCGCAGGCAGTAGGTGTTTGCCCACTAAATAGCACGAGTTTTGGTGCTGGATATTGCTGGCCTGAATTCTGAAAAATTTTGTCCCAAGTGTCTTCTGTACTTGCTAATACTTTAGCCACAAACTGAGCTTCTGGATCGTCTTGTGGGATGGGCGTAGATTCAGCAGGCGCCCTTTGGCTCATCCCCTGACCAATATTCATCACCAGTGAAGGATCGACACCAAAATACATAGCCACTAGCGCCAAAACAATGGTCCCTATGCCAATGCTCTTGCCGCCCATGCCACCACCGCTAACACGCCTATCTTCTACATTACTGCTCTCGCGTTCGTCATCTAAGCGCATAATAAATTCCTGTCAACTTTTCCAAGTTCTTCATCAGTGCATCTTAATACATAAACACAGATACATAAAATTAGCGGGATAAAATCAGTTACACGCAAACGTGAGGAAATTCCAGTAGTTATTGCAGGCTTGCACCTATCGCAACACCACAAACTTGCATTAAATACTGAGGCATTAAACCAAGCGCTAATAACGCAATCGCATTCACACTCAATATCAGTTTCATGTCAGCAGGTGCGCTAATCATTGAACTGTCTTGCGGCGCATCAAAATACATGAGCTTCACGATACGTAAATAATAAAACGCACCCACGGCCGCCATCAGAACCGCAAATACCACAGCCCATAAAAAGCCCGCTTGAAGCGCTGCCTGTAACACTGTAAATTTTGCATAAAAACCTATTGTAGGCGGTACCCCAGCCATACTAAACATGGTGATTAGCATTAAAAAAGCTGCCCACGGGCTGCGTTGGTTCAAGCCTTTCAAATCATCTAGATTTTCTGCCTCGAAGTTTTGGCGCGACAGCATTAATATCATACCGAAACCCGCCAAAGTCATCAGCACATAAGCGCTAATATAAAACATACTCGATGCGTAGCCATTTAAACTGCCACTCATTAACCCGAACAATAAAAAGCCGACGTGTGAGATAGTGGAATACGCCAACATACGTTTTAGGTTGGTTTGCGCAATAGCAGTGAGGTTACCGATAGCAATGGATAGCACCGCCATCATCAGTAACATGTCCTGCCAATCAGCTGTAAGCGGATGCAGGCCTTGCGCAAGCAAGCGAATGGCAATGGCAAATGCGGCCAGTTTTGGCACTGAGCCAATCAGCATGGTGATACTTGTCGGAGCACCCTGATACACATCTGGCACCCACATTTGAAACGGCACCGCGCCAAACTTAAATGCCAAGCCTGCCACAATAAATACCAAGCCTAAAATTAACACAGGGTTTTTAGTATTGCTTTCTTGCAACACATTACCAATTTCTGCGATATTTAAGCTGCCCGTCATACCGTAAATCATACTCATGCCATATAACAACATGCCAGAAGCCAGTGCGCCCAGCACAAAGTATTTCATGGCCGCCTCTGACGATTTTGCATTATCCCGATCTAGCGCAACCAGAGAATACAGGCATAATGAAAGAAGCTCTAAGCCCATATAAATCGTCAACATACTTTGGCCAGATACCATCACCATCATGCCCAATACTGAAAACAGCACCAGTGCATAATATTCGCCACGGAACATGCCTCGTAGCTGCATATATTGCCGCGTGTATACAAACATCATCGCGGTGCCCAGCAATATCATCAGCTTAAGTACATCTGCCAACGGGTCATCCACAAACATACCGGTGAAGGCATAACCCACAGTTGGCACATGCGTACTGATGGTGAAATAGGCCGCTACAAATAAGGTTAATTGCGCCAGCACATATACGACGACTCTGTTGCTAGGCTTTAAAAACAAATCTGCCAACAAAATAAACATCGCCATACTAAGCACGGTTAGTTCAGGTAAAACGGTGATTAAATCAGCTTGTATATATTCCATGTTTAAACTTAAATCCTATAAACCTGCTACTGGCAATTTGCTCACTGCCATGTGGCTTAACCACTGTGCCGCACTCACATGGGTAAAATCGGTAATGAGTTTTGGGTAAACCCCCAAGCCAATCACCATGAGTGCCAATATGGCCAAAATCAAAAATTCGCGACGATTTAAATCTTTTAGTTCCGCTACGTGTTTGTTGGCCACTTCGCCATAAAACACGCGCTTCACCATCCACAGCGTATACGCCGCACCAAATATCAACGTAGTTGCAGCCAAAAATGCCACCCAGAAGTTAAATTTAACCGCAGCTAAAATCACCATAAACTCACCCACGAAACCTGATGTACCAGGCAAGCCGCTATTGGCCATGGCAAATAACACCGCAAATGCAGCAAACATGGGCATGGTGTTCACGACACCGCCGTAATCAGCAATTTGACGGCTATGCATGCGGTCGTACAGCACACCCACACACAAGAACATGGCGGCTGAAATAAATCCATGCGAAACCATTTGCACAATGGCACCTTCTAGACCCAGCTGGCTGAAAATAAAAAAGCCCAATGTCACGAAACCCATGTGCGAGATAGACGAATAAGCAATGAGCTTTTTCATGTCTTTTTGTACCAGCGCCACTAATGCAATGTAAACAATGGCAATTAAAGATAAAGTAATCATAAAGCTCGACAAATAATGTGCTGCATCGGGCGCAATGGGCATGGCGAAGCGTAAAAAGCTATAACCACCCAGCTTGAGCATAATTGCTGCCAGCACTACTGAACCGCCAGTCGGTGCTTCTACGTGCGCATCTGGCAGCCATGTGTGCACTGGCCACATCGGGATTTTGACGGCGAATGCCATAAAGAATGCAAAGAAGATAAGCACTTGCGCATTGAGTGGCAATGGCAGTTTGTAGTAATCGAGAATGGCGAAACTACCCGTTTGATGATACAAATAAATAAACGCGACCAACATTAACAACGAGCCCAACAGCGTATATAAGAAGAACTTAACCGTTGCATAGACCCGATTTTCGCCACCCCAAATACCGATAACCAGAAACATGGGGATCAACATCGCCTCCCAAAATACATAATACAATAAGCTATCTAGTGCACTAAACACACCTATCATTAGGCCACTCATGATGAGAAACGCGGCCATGTATTGTGCGATATTTTTGGTAATGACTTCCCAGGCAGCAATCACCACAATCACCGTGGTAAAGCTGGTGAGCAGTATGAGGGGCACCGCAATGCCATCTACCCCTAAGTGATAATTGACGTTAAAGGCGGGAATCCAGCGTGCAATTTCTTGAAATTGGAAAGCGCCTTGAGAAAAATCATACTTAGTATAAAGCGGCAAAGTTGCAAAAAAAGCCGCCAAACCACCAGCCAGTGCCAACCAACGGGTGAAGTCAGCTTTTTTATCACTGCCTAATAACAATACGACGATGCCTGCCAATATTGGCAGCCAGATGGATACGCTTAACACATGATTA
>JAABQZ010000016.1 GCA_011391175.1 Methylophilaceae bacterium
TAGAAAAATATGCGGCAGCCGAAACCAAAATTAAGTTAGAAGTCGCTAAACAAACGCCTGACATCTCAATCACACCAGGTTTTATTTTTGAGTTTGGTGACAAAATTTGGTCATTGGGGTTTGCCAGCTTGCTTAATTTGCTTAATAAAAACCAAACTTTAATTGCAGAGGCAACACAGTTGCGCGAGATTGAAGGCGCGCAATTTGAGGCGCTACAGGCGAATGTGATTAGCAATTTAAACCAAGCGCATGCTCGCCTCACAGCGGCGCAACAAAAGCTTATCAAAACCAGGCAACAACAAGACGCACAGCAAAACTATTTGCAAAAGCTTAACAAACAGTTTGCCGCAGGCGCATTAGATAAGCTGGAACTATCGCAAGCAACACTGCAGGCCCGACTGGTTGATGCGCAAGTACTTGCAACGCAATTTGAAGTGTTAAAAGCTGCCAACGAGTTAGAAGATATATTACAAATTCCGCTCACTGAGAAACAGCCACCTTTCGACAACATTTTGTCCTAAAATTAAATGTAGATTAAATTCAAAGTCAAAAAATGAATAAAAAAGCCACCCTAATTATTGCCCTGCAAGCCATACTCATCGTCACCTTGTTTTGGGTGCTGGTGTTTTATGGCAAAGATGAATACGAAGCCTACCAAAACGAGCAGGAGGAAGAGATTGAAAGCTTAAACCGCGTAAGCACGAATGAAGGCATTAACATTGTCAGCTTAACGCCTGCAACCCAACAAAACAGTGGTATCCAGACAATTAAAATCAACAGTGCCAACTTTCAGGGTGAGATTAAAAGTTTTGGTAACGTGATAGCTATTGATAGCTTAATCGAGGCAAAATCGCGTTACTTAAGTCTTAAATCAGAAATCGCCATTGCAAGATCAGCTAGCACACATAACTTGCAGCAATATCAACGATTAAAAACGCTCAATGCTGATGACAAAAATGTGTCAGATCAAGCCTTGCAAGCAGCGCTAGCTAATGTAGAAGCGGATAAAGCCAGAGTCAGCGCGAGCGAGTTACAGCTTAAAAACTTACAAACCAACACCAAATTGCTGTGGGGCGAATTACTGGCAAATTTGGCGTTTGCAGATAATTTGCCCACACACTTAGCTAATTTGCTGGCTAGAAAAAATGTGTTGATTCAAATTAGCTTGCCACTAAGTTCTGGCACCCCTAAACAGGGTAGCAGCGTCAATGTGACGCCACTGAATGAATCGCTAGCGCCTATTCAAGCCGTGTATATCTCCCCCGCCACCCAAAGTGACACGAATGGCTTTGGCAAAACCTTTTACTATAGTGCGCCTGGTGATCTATTGCGCATAGGTATGCGCGTGAATGTAGTTAAGGCATCTGCAGCCAGCAAAACTGCTAGTGGCGTGGTCATTCCGAGTAACGCTGTGGTGTGGTATGCCGGCAAAGCATGGGCCTACTTTAAAACTGGGCAAGATAAAGACCATGTTCAATTTATCCGCAAACCCATCAGCACAGATACAGAAGTAGATGAAGGCTGGTTTAACCAAGGTATTGCCGAGGATAGCGAAGTCGTCGTAAGCGGTGCGCAACTATTGCTTTCGGAAGAGTTTAAATATCTGATTAAGAATGAAAATGAAGATTAAATTGAAAAATTTAATCGAAATTTCAGTGAAGACTCATATCGCGAAGCGATGTGATGTCGGAACTAAAATGAGGGTTGAGAATTAAAGCATGATGTCCGCCCTCGTTCGTTTCTCCATTCGCTTTTACGGCGTGATTATTGGCCTAGCCACTTTGCTAGTGTTTTATGGCATTTATAGCCTGACCCGCAGCAATTTAGATGTATTTCCTGAGTTTTCACCCACACAAATTATTATTCAAACCGAATCTCCTGGCTTATCAGCAGAGTTAGTTGAAACCTTAGTTTCGCAACCGATTGAAGCGAGTATTGCGGGTACAGTGGGCGTGGCAGATATGCGTTCACAATCGATTCCAGGTTTATCGATTGTGACAGTGATTTTTGATGAAAAAACAGATATCTATAGAAATCGCCAAGTGGTTGCTGAACGCTTAAGCACACTCCGCAACCAAATTCCGCAAGGCATCACACCCAACATCACCCCGCTAACTTCAAGCGCAAGTACCGTGCTGGGGTTTGGACTCACCAGCAAAAAACGTAGCCTGATGGAACTGCGCACGCTCGTCGATTGGACTATTACGCCACATTTGCTGGCGATTCCTGGGGTGGCGGATGTCAACGTATTTGGCGGCGAGGTGCGCCAGTTTCAGGTACAAATTGATCCGGCAAAACTACTGCAATATCAACTTAATATCAATGACGTGGTAATCGCCACACAAAAAGCTACTGGCGTCAGCGGTGCTGGTTTCATTCAAAATAGCAATCAGCGCATTATTATTAATACTGAAGGTCAAGCAACGAATACTGCGACGTTGGCCAAAGCAGTTATTACACACAAAAATGGTCTCAGCATTAAACTTGGTGATGTAGGCAAGGTAGTCGAAGGTGCTGCGCCATCCATTAGCGCTGCTGCCATTAACCAAGAAACAGGTATTTATTTATCGGTACAAGGGCAGCTGGGAGCCAACACCCATGCGGTTACCCAGGCTATTGAATCTGCCCTGCAAGAACTAAAGCCTAGCTTACAAAACGAGCAAGTGACGCTGCACGAAGGCTTGTTTCGCCCTGCTAACTTTATTGAAACTGCCATTAAAGGCGTGCGCGCCGATATTCTGATTGGCTCGATTTTAGTCATCACTATTCTGTTCTTATTTTTGTTTAACGCCCGCACTGCGTTTATCTCAGCCACCGCTATTCCGCTGTCGTTACTCACCGCCATTGTGGTCCTAAGTTACTTTAATATTGGTTTAAATATCATGGTGTTAGGTGGCTTAGCTATTGCATTAGGTGAGGTTGTAGATGACGCTATTATTGATACTGAGAATATATTCCGTCGACTACGCGAAAACCGTACCCTCGCCTCACCTTTGCCAATTCATGAAGTCGTTTATAACGCCTCTATGGAAGTGCGCAGCTCAGTGCTCTACGCAACAATCATCGTCGTATTAGTATTTATGCCACTGCTTACTTTATCTGGTGTGGCTGGCAAGCTTTTCGCACCTTTGGGCTTTGCCTACATCATGGCGATTTTGGCCTCACTGGTGATTGCGCTTACGCTTACACCTGCACTTTGTTACATCATGTTAGGCAAGGCCAACTTAGATGCAGAAGACCCGCCGATGATTAAATTCATTAAAGTGCGCTACGTGAAACTGCTACACACGATAGAAAAGCAATATAAAACCATCGTCGCTGTCAGCTTTTTATTGATTGCACTGGGGCTCGGCATTTTGCCACTATTTAAAAGCCAGTTTATCCCTGCGCTGCACGAAGGCCATTTCATTATGCACATGACGGCCGTACCCGGCACTTCTGAAAAAGAATCGCTACGTTTAGGCAAACAAGTGGCTAAAGTGCTGGGAAAAATTAAAGGTGTTAAATCGGTGACACAATGGGTGGGCCGCGCGCAGAATGGTGCGGATACTTTTGGTACACATTACAGTGAGTTTGAAATAGAAATCGGCACCCTGTCAGGGCAAGAACAAGACCGCATTTTGGCGGACATTCGCGAAGAATTGGCGGGTGAAACCGAAGACCAAGACGGTGATGGCGTGGCAGAGATTGGCTTCGTCGGCGTGAATTTTGCCATCAACACATTTTTAACCGAACGCATAGAAGAAACCATTTCTGGCTATGCTGCCAGTACCGTCATTAACATCTATGGCAACGATTTAGACGCCCTAGACCGCGATGCACAAAAAATTGCTGGCTTGGTCTCTAGCATTAAAGGCGCTAGCGACGTCCTTGTGCAGTCTCCGCCCGGCACACCACAAGCGGTGATTCGACTACGCCCAGACAAACTGGCTGTATGGGGTTTGCAGACTACCGACGTGTTAGATACCATACGCGCCGCGCATGAAAGCCTGCCAGTGGCACAAGTGTACATTGGTAGTCGCGTAGTGGGTGTGAGTGTGGTGCTAGAAGAAGAAGCACGCGATGACATAGAGGATATTGGCAATATTCCACTGTTTAACTCGGATAGAAAAATTTTAAAGCTTAAAGATGTGGCATTTATTACCCAAGAAAACGGCCGCTCTAAAATATTACACGCTGGTGCCAAACGCATTCAAACCGTCACCAGTAACGTAGAAGGTCGCGACGTGGCGAGCTTTACCACGGAACTTAAAAAACGGATTAAGTCTGAGCTGAAATTAGGCTCAGGCAACTACCTAGAGTTTACTGGAGAGGCAGAAGCCAACGCTAAATCGCGTGAAGATTTAGTGGTACATTCTCTGCTGGCTGGCGTCGCAATATTTTTAATGTTGTATATTGCCTTTGGTAGCCTGCGCAATCTGCTGCTCACCTTTGCTAACCTGCCATTTGCACTGATTGGTGGCGTGTTAGCCGCCTTATTTACAGGCGGCTGGATTTCTCTTGGCTCACTGGTGGGTTTTGTCACGCTGTTTGGGATTACCTTGCGTAACTCGATTATGTTGGTGTCGCACTACCAACACTTGGTGAATGCAGAAAACTGCGTGTGGAGCCTAGAGACCTGCATCCGTGGTGCTTCTGAACGCTTACCCTCTATTTTAATGACAGCGCTAGTGACGGCACTGGGACTTTTACCTTTGGCTGCGGGTAGCGGGCAACCTGGGCGCGAGATTGAAGGCCCCATGGCCACCATTATTGTAGGTGGTTTGATTACTTCGACGATATTAAATTTGCTGATTTTGCCAACGATTATGTTGCACTTTGGCAAGTTTGAAAAACAAGAGGCAATTTAGAAACTAAAATAGCTTTAATCTAAAAAATATTTAAAATGGCACCCCTAAAAGCCGCATAGATATTGGTCTGCAGCGCATTGAAATTGCGCTCGATTCAGTCATATTTTATATACTTAAACCGCACATCTTCATTCGGAGTGCCTTCTAAAGCGCCACCCTCTGATGCTGGTTGCCAGCCAACCACTTGCTCAATTTTAGTGGCCAACTCAAAGTCTTTATCGGTAATGCCTTTGGCATCGTGCGTCATTAGTTTGACAATCACAAAAGCATAAGAAACGCTTAAATCTGGGTGATGCCAAGCAGCTTCTGCTAAATGACCTATCGTATTGACGACCATCAGCGTAGATTTCCAGCCACTGGTTTTGTATTTGCGGCGAATCCAGCCAGCCTCAAAAAACCAATGTGGTAGCTCGCTCGCTAGCCTATCTTTGATTTCTTGCTCGGTGTAAGTTTTAGACATATTCAGGTGAAAGTTTAATGCACAGCAGAAGCAATTTTTGCAAGTTTAATGCCACAAGTGCCGTCTTCAAAGTGTTCGAAATCGGATTTATTGACTAACCACGTTGAAAACAGTTTGTTACGCACGAAGTTTTGAAACTCAAAATCAACCAAACCATTTTTTGTTATGGCTTTTAAGCAAAGTTTGGATTTGTCTGGCTTATCTGATTTAAGCAAAATCAAATGTGTAGCATCTAGTTTTTCTGCTAGCCAAGCTGCAATACTATCTGATGTCACATCCCAATTTTTTGGAATAAGATCGTCACCAAGTACCATATGGCTTGGCAACCAAATAATAGCGCGGTGCTGCCAAGTACGCTCATCAATTTCTAACTCAGTCGATGCAGTGGCTAACTTTGGGTTTAAGCTATGTAATAAGTGTCCAAATTGGTCCATCGCCAGCAATGCTAGCTTGTGAGCAGTTTCATCACTCATGTTGGATATTTTTTGTGCTTTGCGCACCGCATCGGCAAACACACCGCCGCCTGGCACAATGATAATTTTACCATCGCTAAATTTTACAAATATATCTAGCCAGCGCTCTAATTCAGGCGAACCTAATAAGCTACCGCCAATTTTTACTACCCACATGGATTCACCTTTGAATTTCATTTTTCAAATGTGGTCCTGATTATCTCTTTCGATATAACATCGAAATTTTAGTTAATTTTATTATTTTTTATCCTTAAATATGGTGCGAGTTTTTATTGTTTTTATTCATAGTTAAGAAGCTAAATCAGAGCCTCGTAAACAACTTTATTATTGTGATCAAGCTAAACGCTTTATCTAAAGTTTCGGCGTATTCTTTTGATGCGTCCGAGTCTGCCACTATACCGCCTCCAGCATAAAAGCTTAACAAATTTTTACAAATAGTTGCTGTACGAATTGCGATATTGGTATCCATATTTCCATCAAAGCCAATATAGCCGATTGCCCCACAATAAACACCGCGCCTGTGCGGTTCCAGCTCCTCAATAATTTGCATAGCACGTAATTTTGGCGCCCCTGTAATTGAGCCCCCCGGAAAGCTGTCGCGTAACACATCTATTGCAGTTTTATCTAGCTTAAGCTTACCCACTACAATGCTGACTAGATGGTGCACATTGGCAAAGCTCTGCAGTTGAAACAGTTTATTCACTTGCACACTGCCAACTTCGCAGCTTTTACTTAAATCGTTGCGCAACAAATCTACTATCATCACATTTTCCGCTTTATCTTTTGTACTATTCAATAGCTCGTTTGAGTAGACCAAATCTTGTGTAGCATTGCTTGAGCGTGGCCGCGTGCCTTTGATAGGACGGGTTTCTACGTGCTTGCCGCTGACTTGAATAAAACGCTCTGGCGAATTAGAAAGCACCTGAAACTGTTCGTCATTGGTTAACGGAATTTGCATATAAGCCATAAACGGTGCCGGGCTAGTTTTACGTAATTGTTTATACATTTGCCACGCATCACCATCCACGGTGGCAGTAAAACGCTGTGCTAAATTCACTTGGTAACAATCGCCTGCGGTAATGTAGGCTTTGATTTTGGCAAAAGCACGCTTGTATGCTGGCTCTTCTAAGTTAGATTGCACGGCGGAAGTCACCAAAAATGGATTTTCGTTAGCTTTAGCTTGATGTGGCGAAACTCGACATGAAATACCGAAGCGCGTGCACAAGCCATCCCAATTGGCTTTAGTGGATTCACAAAAACCATGGCTGACAAGGTGACTCGTTTTTTCACGGTGGTCTACCACAATCGCCCAATCGTAAATGCCTATCATCATTTCTGGTAGCTGCACATCATCTTGAGCAAGGTTTGGCAGTTTTTCTAATCGACGGCCCAAATCGTAAGAAAAATAACCCAAGGCGCCGCCAGCAAACGGAAAAGTCCCGCCAGTAAATGGGAAGTTAGTTTGTGGCGCAGGAAATTGGCTTAACGTTTTTTTTAAGAGCTCAAATGGATTTTCAGCAGAGGTACTGACTTGATTGTGCTGCGTTATTTCAGTATTTTCACACTTTGTCACCAATGTTATAAACGGCTCTGCCACCATCATATCGTAGCGCCCATATTGGCTGCCAGGCTTGCCAGTTTGAGTATCTAACATTTGGCCGCTATCTAGCAACATCGCCCATGGTTGATGCGCAATGCGCTCAAATAATAGACTGCTGTCATGGTGATACGGCAATTGGTGAATTAACATGGCTTATATTTTATGTACACATAGGGATTTTACGCGCAAATAGGCCACTGCGTAGGCAGGAAAACACACTTGAATATCGTGTTGTATAACTAAATTAGACTGCCCTGCAAACCTCATGGATATTAGTTCGTAAGCACGCACAAAACGACAACCCAAATCATCCGCAATGGCTTTTACCAAAAAACTGCCTGCACCTGTACCAATAATCGGTATATTCGGTTTCCATTGCTTTAGCATGGCAGATTTGATTTGCTGTATCTGCAGGTCGCGGCAAGTCAATGCCAGCTTAATCCACTTTTTAGCATCATCAGATGCTACTACGTCATGCCCAATCATTCTAGCCAGTCTTCGGGCAGTTTCTAGTGGTGTTTTTCCTTTGCCATCGGCGGTTTCAGTCTTGTCATATTCAGGCAAAAGTTCACCTGTGAGTCGATACACATCGGCCATCGTGGCAAAATATTCTGCCGCTACGTTAACCTTATTACCTTCAAAACTCAGCTTTTGTGCCAGCGCCATCACCGGCGTGCGCACCACGCCGGTATAAATCAAACTATCTGCTGTTAAGCGATAAGCGTCTGACAAGCCTGCGCAGACCACTTTTCCATCTTTAATGGCAATAATATCGGTCGTCGTGCTGCCAATGTCTACAAATAACGCGTCTTGCATATGCAATGCAAGCACACTGGCGCTGGCGTGCCAATTGGTTGAAGCAATGTTTTCTGAGACGGCTGCAACCTCTTGTAGCGGCACAAAACCGATATTGGCTGCGTAAAATAGCGCCTGTTCACCCAGTAAATCAGCAGCGACTTTGGTAATTTCGCACACGCCTTGATGCCGATTTTCAAACAAATCCACCAGCTCGCCAGTCATGGTAATCGCATGGCATACGCTGGAAGGCTCTATATTCAAGGCTTGCAAGGCAGTTGAAATTCCTCGCTGTAAAACATCAAGCCCTTTCCACAAGGGGCAAGGCAATTGAATACTGCTGATAGCATCACCTTTAGTATCCAGCAACACCGCTTTTAAGTGCGCACCGCCTATATCCCAACCCAAAATATTAGGAGTTATATTAGAAGCCATACTAGACATTTATGTTCACTAGGTTTCTTTGCAAGGTAGGCCACACAAAATTGGGCTGAATCAGCGTATTAATAATCAACTCGGCTGGATTATGTCCAATAGATTCACGCATGCCTGCATAAGTGGTGGTGAGACGTGGGTTAATTTCCACCACGACAATTTCGTCATCATCCACAATCACGTCAATGCCGACATAACCTGCCAAACTAGGCAGCGCTTGCGCTATTTTGTTGGCAATAAACTCAAATTGAGGCCAGTAATCGCGCATGCCATTCACCACCCCACCAGTATAGCTAAGCATTTGATTATTAATCTCTATATGTTGAGTATTGCAACTTAATAATTGTGCTTTTCCGAGTCGCATCACACACGAAATACTAGCCGCGTCGCCCGGCTGAAAAGCCTGAATCACGTGCGTCATTTGCTTGTGGTTATCCTCAATCCAATCTTCCAAATCATCGGGGTTATTAAAGCAAGCGGTATCGCTGCAGCCCACACCGTCATCGGGTTTTGCCAACCAAATCCAATGACTTTTTGGCCAATTTTCAAAGTTATATGTAGGAATGCTAGGGATGCCTGCAGCCTCCAAAGCTAGATAGGTGCCCATTTTTTTACTGGCGACTTCAATTGAGGCAGCCCCACAACCCAATACCAGCGGGCTTTGCAGGCCATTTAATTTAGGTTTTTCGGCCATTTGGGTGAGTTTTTTTAAGATACCACCTGTTTCTGGTGCGATGAACCAGACCGCATCGGCAGCCTGCATTTGCGCTTGCCAAACCTGCCAAACATCATCATTTCTGTTGACCGCGACACACTTAACACATGGCGCTGGAGGAGCAACACGCACGTCGTAAGTGGTGCTTATTTCGTATGGCAATTCGCTCAAATCTTGCAGTAGTGCATCGCGCATCAACGTACCCTCTTTTACCAAGCTTTCTGGCAGAGTTTCATCACACAAGCCACCGCCAGTGATAAACTCGCATACAAATATTTTTTTGATTGGTTGATGTTGCAAGTCATTCCCGTTATCGATTTAAAGCAAGGCCCGTTTCACGAATGCCACGTTGTCCATGCCAAGCATGGTCAACGCGCCACTTACCAGCCTATCAAGTCCATTTTAAGCAGCTCTAGTGATGTTTTTAGTATTGTAGAAGGCTTGTTAAAATTATACCCATTTCGCACCATCTACATCGCGGATATTGATGCAATTTCAAACTCAGGTAACCATTTTGAGCAGATTGAGCTCCTCAGCGGCATGTACCCGCAAATCACTTGGTGGATAGATAACGGCGTGCGCAATGTCAGTGCACGCATTTTATATTCGCCACAAGCCAATATCCGTGCGGTGTTTGGCAGTGAACATATTCACACTTTGCAAGATTATCGGGCGGTGAGTTATGCCTACGAGAGCAGGCATGTGCTATCGCTGGATAAATTAGATAACGTAGAACTTGGTGCGGCAGAATTACATGCAGTTGGCTTATATTGGCCAAATGATGCCATTTGCATGACGCTCAATCATGTGGGCAGCAACACCGGGCCAGATACCTTGCGTTTGCAAGCCTTGATGCAGCTTAATCGCGCACGTAAAAAACCGGCTAATATTTTTGCTGCGGGTGGTGTGCGAAATAGTGATGATTTACTACAACTACAACAACTTGGCGTCTCTGGAGTGTTGGTCGCCAGCGCACTACATAATGGCAAAATTACTGCGCAACACTTGTCAGAGCTTATATAAAACTTACCCAGTACGACAAAAAAACCCCAGCACCAGCTGAGGTTTTCTTTTTTTAAACATATACTTATTACTCTAGATTTGCGTGAATCGCGCGCATACCTTCTTCAGTTAAGCCTTTAGCAAAAATATTGTCAGCAATAATCGCTTCTAAATAAATCAATGTTGAAAGCTCAAATTGTGAGCCCATTGGCATACCTTGCGTGAGTGGAAAGCTAGCATCGTTGCCAATTTGAATGGTTAAATCGGCCACGTCAGCCATAGCAGAAGATTTTTTCATAGAAACTACGGCCAATTTAGCGCCTACAGACTTTGCTTTTTTCACGAAAGGCAATAATGTTTCTGTACCGCCAGAACCTGAAACTAAAATCAATAAATCGCCGGCTTTGATGGCTGGAGTGACTACTTCACCAATCATGCTTACGTTGTAGCCTGAGTGCACCAAACGCATTGCAAAAAAACGTGACACTAACAACGAGCGGCCAGCACCTCCAATGAATATACGGCCAGCAGCGTCAACTAATTGCATTAATTTAGCAGCATTGCTTTTGTCAGTTTCAGACAAAATAGTAGTTAAACGATCTAAAATAAGTTTTTGATTATCCATATTGATTCCCTCAAATTTATATAAAAAATCCCGACACATTGCTGGGTCGGGATTTTTATTTGCTTACATTAACTTAACTCAATAATTGCTTATTGATGTACTTAAATTAAGCGTGAGCGATTTTTGTGATTTCAGCAGCAGAAGCAGCTGGATCAGCAGCACCGTAAATCGCAGCACCAGCTACGATGATTGAAGCGCCTGCGTCACGTACTTGTGCAGCTGTAGCAGCTTTAACACCACCAGCAACAGAAATATCAACACCTAATTTCAAACCAGCAACCATTGCCAAGTCAGCAAATGGTGTTTGGCCAGCAGCTTGTTGGTCTAAACCAGTGTGCACGCCAATGATGTGTGCGCCTAATTTAGCTACTTCACGTGTACGTGCTTCTTTGTCAGCAACGTTGATCAAGTCAACTTGTGCTTTTTTGCCATATTTGTTTGCAACATCAATTACACCTTTGATTGTACCGATATCAGCACAACCTAAAACTGTACAGATATCTGCACCAGCTTTGTAGAATGGCTCAGCTTCGTAGAAGCCAGCGTCCATTGTTTTTAAGTCAACTAAGATTTTGTTGTTTGGAAATTTAGCGCGCAATGTTTCAAGCAGTTTGATACCGTTGTGCTTGATGCATGGTGTGCCGATTTCTAAGATGTCAACGTGTGGTGCAACTGTTGCAGCCAAAGCTACTGTTGCGTCAAAATCTAATGAATCTAATGCCATTTGGGTTTGTGCCATGGTGTACTCTCCGATTAAAAATTTTTATTAAGATAAATATTTAAAACCTAAAATACTGATATTTTAGGTTAAATAATTGTTGTAATTATTTGAATAATTACAATTATTTACTACTAGCTAACAACTAAATCGTTTTTGCTAACATCGCCTGCAGCTAGGCTGCTATTGGCGTTTAGCTCAATTAAAGCTAAGCCATGCATATTAAGTGCCAAGCCAACTATTGTCAATGTTAAACCGTAATTATTACAGTTTGGTTACGGTTTAACATCAGTTTTGCTAGCTTTGAAAGCTAATTTCTAACTTATAACTTTGCTGACTTGTGACTAAATTACAGCTTCGCTGCTAATGCCACTTCAAGTTTAATTTGGTCAGCCACAAAACCGCGAATGCCTTCTGCTAACTTCTCAGTGGCCATTGCGTCTTGGTTTAACTCAAAGCGGAACTCTGCTTCTGTCATTTTAGCTGGTGCGGTGGCTGTTTTACCGCTATCTGTTAACACACGTGTTAGCGTGCCTTCTGTTGCAGCTAAATCTTGCAGCAAGTTTGGTGAAACGGTTAAACGATCGCAGCCTGCCAAGGCAATTAACTCGCCTACATTACGGAAGCTAGCGCCCATCACCACAGTTTTGTAGCCGTGTGCTTTGTAATACGCATAAATTGCGCGCACAGAAACAACACCTGGATCAGTTTCTTGTGTATATGTTTCGCCAGTTTTAGCTTTGTACCAATCTAAAATACGGCCAACGAATGGTGAAATCAAAAATACGCCAGCTTCTGCACACGCACGTGCTTGGCCAAAACCAAATAGCAACGTCAGGTTACATTGAATACCTTCTTTTTCTAAAATTTCGCCAGCTTTAATACCTTCCCAAGTTGAGGCTAATTTAATTAACACGCGGTCTTTACTAATGCCTGATTCTGCATAAAGCGCAATCAATTTGCGGCCTTTAGCCACCATTGCGTCCAAGTTAAAAGATAAGCGCGCATCAACTTCTGTGGAAATGCGACCTGGCACCACTTTAGTAATTTCTGCGCCAATTAATACGGCTAATTTGTCGGCAGCGTTATCAATTTGTTGTTCTTTTGTGCCGCCTTGTGCTTTTGCATAAGCAATTGCTGTTTCAATTAATGGTGCATATTGTGGCAATGTGCTGGCTTTTAATACCAGTGATGGGTTTGTGGTTGCATCAACTGGTTTTACGCTTTTAATCGCTTCTACATCACCTGTATCGGCTACGATTGTGGTCATGCTTTTAAGTTGGTCTAATAAATTTGCCATGGCATCCTCCTAAAAATTACTAATAAATAAAACGGTCTTGTATAAAATCTAGCCAAATATTATATCTTAAAAATGCAGGTTTCATTTAAGGCTTAAATAATTGCGTGTAAAAATAAGCTGGCCACTGTTAAATCGGCACTGGTGCCAGGGTTTAATCCGCGCTTTTTAAGCGCAGCGTCAAACGCCATCAGCGCAGATTGGTAGTTTTTTGGGTTAAATGCTTTGTTAAATTCTGCAGCATGCTCTATCGCCTCGTTTTGCACCAATTTGGCAATAGTTTCACCTTGCTTGCGCACGATGTGGCTATCTAAAAAGCTGCTTAAAAAATGTAAGTATAGTGATGTTGCCGCCCACGCAGGGCGTTGCCACTTGTTAAGTGCCTTTTGATAATAGGTTAAACCATCAAATACATCAGCGAAATTATTAGCGTATTGGCGAGCAATGCTATCTTGATTTGCTGCCTGCTGCATAGCTAGCTGTAGTGTGCAATCGGCAGGATTGTGCACATCGTGCGCATCAACAGTTCCTAAACCAGCAGGATTCGCTAAACGAATCGCCGCAAAGCAAGCTTCAGCATCTTCAATATTACTGCCATTAATAACCGCATGAGTATTGGCTTGCAGGCCAGTGCCATATGCATATAGTTTAGCCTGAATAAGCGGCGCGCACAGTAAAATCATGCCTAGATTGGTATTCATTTTTACAGCGCTCTGCGTGGCTTGCACACTAAGCAAAATGCGCTCGCCGAGCGTCAAATCAGGCTGCGTAATAACTTCACTTGCCGCATCTGCACTGGCGATAAAATCTTGTACCGTCATGCCATGACCATCAGCAAAAATATGTACATTGCCTGGCTTGAGCGCTTCCAGCTCAGACATACAAGCAGCCCTAAAAGCGTGTGCTAAATTGATGTTACTCATCCATTAACTCATTCAATCTGGCTTAAAAAATCATTTACTAATACTTGTGCAATGTTGGTTTGCGTGACTTCTTGCAAACCACGCCATGCGGGAATGCTATTCACTTCCAATACCCAGCATTTTCCCGCTTTGTCGCGAATCACATCGACGCCGCAGTAAGCAATATCAAGTACTGACGAAGCCTGCAAGGCAACTTCTAAAACATATTTTTCAGCACTTTTATTCATAATATTTTCACATCGCGCTCCTTGCGCCACGTTATGCAGCCAAGTTTCGCCAGTGCGCTGCATAGCAGCAACCACTTGATTATTCACTACAAACACGCGGTAGTCACACGAAGCTTCTATAAATTGCTGCAAATAAAACACGCCATCTACAAACGCATCCATCGGCAGCGGCAATTTTTTACTATTAACTAAACGGACGCCCTGCCCTTGTGAGCCAAATATGGGCTTAATCACAAGTTTTTCATGATTTTGCATCACGTCATGCGCTTCACTGCGCGACTCACACACCCATGTGCGGGGTGTGGCAACACTCTGTTGCTGCAGCAAAAAACTGGTCATCGTCTTATCTACTGTACGCTCAATCGCCTTGCCATCATTGTAAACCGTCACTCCCAGTGCTTTCAGCATATGCAAGATATTTAAGCGTGTGGTGACTTGCTGTAGCGTGCCCCCAGAAATGCCACGCACAAAAACTGCTTTTGGCAACCCAGCAAAATGTGGGATCTTTATTACTGGTTTAACGTTAGAAAATTCACAGGATAAATCAATCATGCAATCTTGTAGCGATACGAATACCGCATCCACACCACGTGCAGCAAATGCTAGCTTAAGTTGAGCGCCGTGCCAGCCTGCATCCTCAGTGAAAACTGCAACCTTAGGAACTGAAGTCATAATTTAATAATTAACTTTAATAATACATTTTAATTTATTGATTTATATTATATTTAATTATTAAAAGACTGCTTTAATAGCGCCACATTCAGTGCACCAGCTTCAAAGCTATTGCCTGTTTTTAGGTTAATCACCTTAACCATAGCTGGCGAAAATAACATCGGGTCTATCAGGTAAAAATCCATATTGTAAGATTTAAATACCTCGGCAAAAGTTTTGCCGTAATCTTTGGAAGCACTACTAGGCAACGCTTGCGCAAGATTAGCAGCTTCTTCATCGCTACAATTTACCTGTAATTCTACAAATCCACCAAACAAAATAGCGTCGTTGGTGCGCCCCATCATGGTTAAAAAATCGCCGCAAACGGGCGGCAACGGTGCAGTGCCACTTCCGCTCACAATATGTGCGAGCGGGAAATGCAGCGTGTGCGCTTTATGCAGCGCCACTTCCAGCACTCTGGCCGCTATTTGCGTTGCGCCGGCAAGGCTAGTAGTAGGTGTTAAAATAAAAGTTAAATTTTCGGCCTTAACTTGGGTATCGCGTGCCACTTTATCAATAACTTCTCTAGGCGGGATTTTGCTAGTCTCTAATATAAGTACAGAAAAATCTGCTACATCTTGATAGTTAAGCTCTTTAAACAACTCTTCTCGCTGCGCCAGGCTCCTAGCTGGACCACTACCTAGTGAAAAGAACTTTTCGTAACTCAAACTCCAGCCTGCATATTGGCTACCAAGGCAAGCTAATACTGGTGCTTGTGATTTCACTACGATATTTTTATCAGTTATTCGCACCTCACCCAAGCCACCCATACAAATTTCTGCAATGATGCGCCCCGCTTCTGCACTCCCAGCAACCTCAATGCCCGCATCAACAACAGTGGCGCCGCTTGCGTGTTGAGATACCTTAATACCTAAAGCGCCAGCTTGTGCGATTAGGCTTTTAAGTAGCGGCCTGCAGGCCGCATGGATACTGGGCTGCAGAGCATCATTTTTCAAGGTTTTTTTATTCATATAGTGAGCATTTCTGTTAATTTTTCTGCACGCAGCAGCAGTAAAGTTTGCGCCAGCTCTGCTGATTCTGCGCTAGCTAAGACACTGCAGATTGGCATATGTTGGTCAATTTTAACACCAGATGCATCGCTTTCAGCTGTTGGTATATCTGCCACCCAGCTTGGCCAAGCAAAGCTTTTAGGAACATCCAATGCTTCTTCCGCATACAAAATCAATTGTGCATGTGAAATATTGGTCTTTATTGGAATGCTAGACAAATAACCTGCACAACCTTGTAAATGCAATGGCAGTAAATTTTCATAGAGATGAAATGTAGCGCTTAAGCGTGGATTCAGCTCCAACACCCACACACCTTCACCATCCATAATGGCATCTAGGCTACAGATGCCACGTAAATGTAATGCACTAGTGAGTTTTTGCGCGGCATGCTCAAACGCTCTATGGATACTGGGTTGCAGAGTGACATTGCTAATAGCACCCGCAAAACGATACGGCAAGCTTTTAGTTGGCGCCGTCAATTGTTGATTAAAGCCAATCACATGCGCAGTGTTACCATCTGCCACAAACAGCATCGAGATTGGCGTACCAGTAATTTTTTGCTGGAAATAGGTTTTATCACAATCGGGTGTAACTTTTAAATCAGCCAGCTGAATATTCATGCCGCCACAGCCCCCGATTTGCTTACTTAACCAACGCTCAGGCTTGGTTGGAAAGCTTAATTGCACCTCGGGGTGCTTAATATTCAAGCTATCCAATAAGGCAAAAAAACTGAAATCCTTGGCTTGCTTAAGCACATCAGCCGAATTTCCCAAAACTGGTAACTGTTTTTCCACCCAATCCAAAAGCTCAGGGCAACCATCAAACAAGCTGCCATATAAAAAACCTTCAATATTACTTAAATCTATACCTAAAAAAACTTGCTTAAAATGTTCTTCATCCAGCGCAAAGTCATCAACTTTTAATCTAAACACATGCTTAGCAATCGCCTTAGTTTCTTCATCAATAAAGGCATCTAATGCAATGACCTCATAACCGCTAGCCACTGCCGCTTGCACATAACCACGCGCTGAAGTGGCAGCAATAATGAGTTTTTTTGCCAACTGATAAACTAGAGTAATTCGCGCGCCACTGCAAATGCGTGCTGGTAGTTTAAGTGCTGCGGCCCTTCAGCAGCCAACATTTGCTGCAACATTTGCTGCTGAGTTTTATATTTTAGTTGACCAATGGCCAGTGCGCCGATGCCCAAAATATGGCTGTTATTAATCTGACCGCCGTCGCTCATCACCTCGACACCCTCTATGCCAGAAGGTGCCACCGCATTAACATCTGCCATAATTTTTAAGCTGCTAGATTGTATAAAATCTGCCATTTTTAGCACACGCAATCCCGCTGATGCTGCACAAATGGTAACACTCGTGTTAGCCAATACGACTGCTTTTGCTGCATCAGAAGTGCCATCTACCACTTGCAACTTTACATCGTAGCGCGTTTGTAATTTATCAGCATAAGCTTGCATGCTGGCTACATCTCTATGCGCAACCAATTGTACGGTTGCGGTTTGTGTTGCTGCAATCAATGCAGCGGTCGAGCCTACTGTGCCACTCGCGCCAAAGATGGCAATCGTTTGCTGCGCAAGCGTTTGATTCATCTGCTTAAGTTGCGCATCTATTTTTGCCAGCATCGCCGCGGCTGTAGTAAATGCGCCAGAAGGATCAGCCATGGTCGACATCTCAAACGGCGTAAACATTGCGTTTTTGGCGGCATGTTGCATATCCAAGGCCAAATGAATATCACGCCCACCAAAAAATAGCGCTTCACGCTTAATTCCCGATGGGCTACGCGAAAACATAGCGTCTTGCGTTAGCGCTTCTACTTCAATTAATTCTATATTTGTGTAGGGCATAATCTTGTCAAAACCCGCGTCGAACGCCATGTTCACGTCAAATGGACTCGCGCTTTTTGCTGCAGTGATGAGATGTAATATCGAGACTTTTTGCATGTTATTCGCTTTCATTAATACTTAAACACTTGATTCTGAGGCACTCAATTCCGAAACGCCTAATCCCGTAACACTAGCGCCTGCATTTTTGCCTTGCACTACCTTAAAACTGATATTCGGCTTATCTGCGAAGACCAATTGAGCTTGTGCTTGTAAGCTTTCTGCTTGTAGCTTGGTCTCTAAAATCGCAAAGCCAGTTGGCCCCCAAGAGCTTTGTCCCACACAGGGCGCACCATTGATTTGCAACCAAGCCAGCACTTCTGCCACATCCGGGCTGGCATAACGACCACCTTGAATCGGTGCAAAATAATCGCCATTGTAAGCCTGTAAGTGTTGCATTTGCGCACCAAATGTAAACAAGTCTGCGCGTTGCAGAGCTGGCAACATGTGCTCAATTAGCATTGTTTTTAGTGAACTCGGCGCGGGTTTTAGAACATGAAAAGCAGCCAACTCTTCTGCGCCATGCACACCAGTATGTGCAGAATCTAACACCAATAGCACGCGCCAATCGTTTGGGAAAATGTACCGCGCAACAATAGCGGGAATTTCTTCATCTTTTTTATCTGCATGTTTGCCTGCGTCGAGCAAAAAACCACCTTGCACGAATGCGCCAATGCCAATGCCAGAACGCTTACCACGCGTGGTGGCAGCTGCAATTTGAGTCGTGTTTAAATTTAAAGCAAATAGGTGATTTAAAGCTGTGCCAATCGCCAATGCCATTTGGGTGCCCGATCCTAAACCTGCATGTTCTGGGATATTTTGTAAAACATCCACCGAAAAACCTTTTGGCAAGTTAAACGATTTAATCAACTTTTCGACGATTTTAGCAACATATTCACTATTTTTAGAATCAATAACCAGATTTTCACTTTCACTGATTTGCACTTCGGTACAAGGCGCATCTATCGCCAAACCTATGCCGCCAAACCTGCGCCCAACGCTACCAGTTAAGTCGAAAAAGCCCATATGCAACCTAGCCGTGGTTGTAACACGGACTTGCTGATTCGGAGAGTTTGAAGTTAGATTAGAAAGCATATGTGCTTATTTTAGCGTAAAGCGCGCAGTTGTTTGACTAGTTGTCTACTGTAAAAAGTTTTTTTGTATAAATTATCCATAGCGTACCAATAATGTTGCGTGACAAGTTAGGGCTATTTTGGCACAATCATACAAAGAACAAGTTCATAAAGAATTACATCTAAATTCAAAAATTATATTTGCCAAAGTTAGGGATGAGCATGACAGCGCACGCAATACCATTTGAACAACTTCGCAACACGGACGTAGGCTCGGTGGGTGGTAAAAACGCCTCACTAGGCGAGATGATTTCACAACTCAGTGCTAAAGGTGTGCGCGTGCCTACTGGTTTTGCAACAACGGCTGATGCCTATCGTGAGTTCTTAGCACAAGATGGTTTAGACAAAAAAATTAACGATTTGCTAGACAAGTTAGACGCAGATGACACACAGGCGCTGGCTATTTGTGGAACACAAATTCGTAAATGGATTATGAATGCTCCATTCCCAGCCGCACTAAACGCCGCCATTGCCGAGAATTACGCACGTTTAACCGACAACTCTGCTGCTGGCACCACCTTTGCGGTGCGCTCCTCCGCCACCGCTGAAGACTTGCCAGACGCATCTTTCGCTGGCCAACAAGAATCGTTCCTAAATATCCACGGTTTAGACAACATTAGCCATGCTATTAAAGAAGTATTTGCATCGCTGTATAACGATCGCGCCATTTCATATCGTGTGCATAAAGGTTTTGTGCACGCTGATGTCGCTTTATCGGCTGGCGTACAGCAAATGGTACGCTCCGATATCGGCTGTGCAGGCGTTATGTTTACCATTGATACCGAATCTGGTTTTAAAGATGTTGCGTTTATCACCTCTTCTTATGGCTTAGGTGAAACTGTAGTGCAAGGCGCGGTGAATCCTGATGAGTTTTATGTACATAAACCATTGCTCGCAAAAGGTAAACCGGCCATTGTGCGCCGCACCATGGGTTCTAAATTGATTAAAATGGTGTTTAGTGATGCTACACAAGCTGGCAAAAGTACGCTAACAGTGGATGTTGACCCTGCGCAATCAGACGTATACTCATTGTCAGATGCAGATATTTTAGAACTGGCTACTTATGCCATGACGATTGAAGATCATTATGGCTGCCCAATGGATATTGAGTGGGGCAAAAACGGTTTAGATAACAAACTATATATCCTGCAAGCACGCCCTGAGACTGTAAAATCACAAGAGTCGCTGAAAAACGTGACTGAGTCTTACAAACTGCAGAAACATTCTGCTATACCCTTGGTGGCTGGCCGCGCAGTAACACAAAAAGTGGGCGTTGGCCCCGTGAGAATCGTACTAGACCCGTCACAAATGCATGAAGTACAGCCAGGTGATGTGCTGGTAGCGGATATGACAGACCCAAACTGGGAGCCCGTGATGAAACGCGCCTCTGCATTAGTGACTAACCGTGGTGGGCGTACTTGTCATGCCGCAATTATTGCGCGTGAATTAGGCATTCCTGCAATTGTCGGTTCGGTTAACGCGACTGATTTACTGCGTGAAGGCGAAATCGTTACTGTCTCCTGTGCAGAAGGTGAAACTGGCTTTGTCTATCATGGTGCGCTCGATTTTGAAGTGTCAAGCCAAGCCAACAGCGCCCTGCCAAAACCGCCTTGCAAAATCATGATGAACGTCGGCAATCCAGACATGGCGTTTAGTTTTGCGCAAATTCCGAACGATGGCGTAGGCTTGGCACGCTTAGAATTTGTGATTAATAATATGGTGGGCATACATCCTAAAGCTATTTTAAATATGGATGCCATGCCAAAATCAATCCAAGATACAATTAAAAGCCGTGCGCGTGGATATGCTTCGCCCAAGCAGTTTTATATTGATAAAGTCACCGAAGGTGTGGCCACGATTGCCGCGGCGTTTTACCCAAAACCAGTGATTGTGCGTACTTCCGACTTTAAGTCGAACGAATATAAAAAACTGATTGGCGGCGAAATCTACGAGCCTGACGAAGAGAACCCGATGATGGGCTTTCGCGGTGCAGCGCGTTACATGGCGGAAGACTTTCAAGAGTGCTTTGCCATGGAATGTACTGCCATGAAGAAAGTGCGTGATGAAATGGGTTTAACCAACGTCGAGTTGATGATTCCATTCGTGCGCACGCTCGAAGAAGCCAAAGCGGTGACAGACATTATGGCCAAAAACGGCCTTAAACGTGGCGAAAACGGCTTACGCTTAATTATGATGTGTGAAATTCCTTCTAATGCATTATTGGCGGAACAGTTCTTAGAATATTTCGACGGCTTCTCCATTGGCTCTAACGACCTGACGCAACTGACTTTGGGTGTAGATCGTGATTCTGGCATCATGGCCAATAGTTTTGACGAGCGCAACGATGCGGTGAAAGTATTGTTAAAAATGGCGATTAGCACCTGCAATCGTTTAGGCAAATACGTCGGCATTTGCGGTCAAGGCCCATCTGACCATCCTGATTTTGCTGAGTGGCTAGTAGCAGAGGGCATACAATCAGTTTCACTTAACCCAGATACAGTTGTCGCCACTTGGCAGCGCCTCACTAAAAAGTAAGCGAAAAATAAGTTGCTACAACAGCGTACCGTGTTTTTCATCTCCGATGGCACTGGCATTACGGCTGGCGCACTCGGCCAATTGCTTGCCCACTTTCCGCAAACTAGTTTTGCGCAGGTGCGTGCGCCATTTACTGACTCTATCGCGAAGATTGAAGAAGTTAAACAGCGCATCTTAATTGCCAAAATGGCCGATGGCATGCGCCCGGTGGTCATCATGTCGCTGGGCAATGTCGAACATCGCGTACTGATTAAAACAGCCGACGCCTATTTTATTGATTTATTTCAAACGTTTATTGACCCCCTAGGCTTAGAGCTGGCGCAAGAACCTCTAACTGGTAAAGGTATTGCGCATGGCGTCATGGGCGCCAATTACCATGAACGGATGGAAGCGATTAACTTTACGTTAGGTCATGACGACGGCATGACCAACAGTGGCTTTGAAGAAGCGGAAGTAATTTTAATTGGTGTATCGCGCTGTGGAAAAACACCCACCAGTGTGTACTTGGCGATGCAATTTGGCATCAAGGCAGCCAATTACCCACTGATTCCCGAAGATTTTGAACGTGGTACTTTACCCGAAGTGCTCTACAAACATTTGCACAAAATTTTTGGCCTGACCATTAAAGCCGAGCGCTTGCATAACGTGCGCAGCGAACGCCGCCCAAATAGTTTTTACGCATCTTTAGAAAACTGCAAAAAAGAAATTGCCACGGCAGAACGTTTAATGCTTAAAAACAACATCACTTGGGCGGATTCTACGAGCCGCTCTGTGGAAGAGCTCTCTGCGATTATTCTACAAAAAATACGCCAGCCTGCTAATTAAGCTCATCAAAAAGGCGCTTAAAGCGCCTCTTTTATTTAATGCTATTTATTCTAAAATCATTTAAGGTATGGCTTAAATTTAGCCGTTAGACCAGCTGAATCAGGCGCTACCGTGCTTTCAAAAGCTGTCACTTCCTTGCCACCCGGCGCAATCACATATTTATAAAAATTCCACTGTGGTGCAGTGCCAGACTTGGCTGCCAACTGCTTATAAAATGCATTGGCATTCGGCCCTGCAACTGAGCTTTTTGTGGCCATGGGAAACTGGACGCCGTAAGTCATTTTACAAAAATCGCCAATCGCTTTATTGTCACCTGGGTCTTGCCTAAAATCGTTTGAGGGAAAGCCGATTACCAACAAACCCTTGTCTTTATGCTTTTTATATAAGCCTTCAAGTGCTTCAAATTGCGGGGTAAAGCCACATTTGCTGGCGGTATTCACTACCAAAATTGGCTTATCTTGATAATCGCATAAGTTCAGCGTATCCCCTTGTAGGGTAGTGATTTTGTGGTTATAAAGTTCTGGGCAGGCGGCATGGGTCATATTGGCAAATATTCCTAAACTTAAAGTAGCCAGCATTTTTGCAACAGCATATTTCATATTTTTTAACTTTCAAGTTTTTACTACACAAATTTTAGCCACATTAAACTTCAATGCTTGGGTTGAGTTAAACGGTTGACTGGCCATTAATAAATTCGTTCCCACTCTTGTTGGTATCAAGCAAATAATTGATACAGCAAACCGCCTGCTGCAAAAATCGCAATTAGATTCATCACACTTAATTTAAATTTAAACAACAACACAATCGCTATCAAAACCGCTGCCATGGAAACCGCATCAATATTGGTTTGCAGGCCATCAGAAAAAGACACACCTGTTGGCCAAATTAAATGTTGTGCAAAAAATACCGCTAAACTTACTATCACCCCAACTACCGCAGCAGTAATCGCTGTAAGCGGTGCAGTAAATTTAAGATTGTTTTTAGTCGACTCAATGAATGGTGCGCCCACGAAAATAAATAGAAACGAGGGCAAAAAAGTAAAGAAGGTGACGATACAAGCAGCCATGACCGCCGCCGCAAACGGGTTTACGAATGCTGCGTGGCTCCAGCCACCGACAAACCCCACAAACGCGACAACCATAATAAGTGGCCCTGGCGTGGTTTCACCCAAGGCCAAACCATCCATCATTTGTGCTGGTGTTAGCCATGCATAGTGCACCACTGCACCTTGATAAACATAGGGCAGCACCGCATAAGCCCCACCAAAGGTGAAAAGCGCAGCTTTGGAAAAAAACCACGCCATTTGCGTAAAAGTTGCGTCCCAACCAAAGTACCAAATCAATAGCAGCATAGCTGACAGCCAAATGCTTAAACCAATTACAATAAATTTGGCCATTAATTTATAGCTAAATTTTGCATGGTGAGGTGTTGGCGTGTCGTCATCAATGACAGCTTTACCATAGCTCACTTTGCTGGTTTTATGCGCGCTGCGATTGGCGAACAATTGCGGTTGAAAGCGATTGACTAAAAAACCTATAATCGCTGCCGCCAACACAATCCATGGAAATGCTATTTTAAACAGAGTAATCGCTATAAACGACGCAATGGCAATGCCCCACAAAGTATAATTTGTGAGTGTTCTAGCGCCTATTCTATACGCCGCAAACAACACAATCGCCACCACCGCAGGCTTGATGCCATACAACACCCCTGCCACTGCAGGCACATCGTCAAAACGCATGTAAATATAGCTTAAAGCAATTAACATCAGCAACGATGGCAACACGAACAAGATACCCGCAACCAAGCCGCCGCGCGTTTTATGCATCAACCAGCCAATATAAGTAGCCAACTGCTGTGCTTCAGGGCCAGGTAGCAGCATGCAATAATTTAGTGCATGTAAAAAGCGCTGTTCAGATATCCAGCGCTTATTTTCGACCAAATCTTGGTGCATGATGGCAATTTGTCCCGCAGGCCCACCGAAGCTAATAAACCCTAGCTTCAGCCAATACCAAAAGGCTTGCATTAAGCTGGGAGCGGCTGGTGTTTCGCGCGATGTATTTTCCATAGAAGTGACTTTATCAATTTGTATATAGTTTACCTAAAAACATTGACCGCATGATGACAAAAGCCAGATGGAAATATTGGCATGCAAAATGCTTAACATTTATTACTAGCGTGTTGCTAGAATAAATTGCAGAAAGGAAGGTTTAATATGTCTACCACAACAATAAAAAGTGCAGATAAAATTAAATTATTAGATCAAATGCTAGAAGACCTCGCGGGCGATGAGTTTGACGAATACGATGCAGCTGAAAATGGCATGCGGGCTAGCACCAAGCAATACAGCGAAGTTGAAGAGCTTGATATTATTGATAGCATGCACTGAAGCCACTTAAGTTGGCTGTTTTAGAGCAAGTTATTTTAGTGAGCTAATGAGATGGGCGATTGGCGCCAGCTTTATGGCGGAGAGCGAGGGATTCGAACCCTCGACAGAGTTGCCCCTGTGCCACCTTTCCAGGGTGGTGACTTAAACCGCTCATCCAGCTCTCCGTTTACACCTGCACTAAAACATCGCAGGCGGCGGATTATATACGATTTGCTGGCATCAACAAAATCGGTTTTTAGTGAGTATCATCTAGGGCTAACTCACATGTAAACTAGCTAAGCCTTTAACAAGTAGGTAGTCACCTCACCTTTCCCTTTAATGTCTATCAGGCCACGCGACTCTAAGTGGTGATTATCTTTTAACAATTCATAAGTAGCTTCACTGACGTGAATACCACCTACTGAGCAAGTTTTTTCCATACGGCTAGCCATATTCACCGGATCGCCCCAAATATCATAAGCAAATTTGCTGGTGCCAATCACGCCCGCCACTACTGGGCCGCTACTAATGCCGATGCGCATTTGTAAATTTTTGCCTGTCAGCGCGTTAAATTCCACCAAGGCCTGCTGCATATCTAAAGCCAATTGCGCAATCACGGTGGCATGATCATCACGCGCCACAGGCGCCCCGCCAATTACCATATAACCGTCACCAATGGTTTTAATTTTTTCTAGATTATAGCTATCTGCCAAGGCATCAAATCGCGAAAATAATTGGCTAAGTAAATCCACCAACTCAGCTGGCGGCATCGTAGCAGTCATTTTGGTGAAACCAACAATATCTGCAAACAAAATGGTCACTTCTTCGTGGCTATCGGCGATGCGCATATCGTTATCTTTGAGACGATTAGCAATAGATTTAGGCAAAATATTCAGTAGCAGCTTTTCAGAGCGCGCCTGCTCTAAACTCAACTCAAGCAAAGTACGCTCTTTTTGGCTTTGAAAATAGCGCATCACCGCATATAAAATACAGGAGGTGCCAATAATATTCATCAGAAAAAACGTATCTTTAACGTGCGGCGGAATTGGCAGCGAATTACCTGCAAACATGTAATTCAATTTCCATGACAACCCAGCTAATACGGCAAACAAAACAAACCAAGGGGTCGATTGCTTAGTGCCTAGAATCATCAGTGCACCAATCGGCGATAAAATTGCCCAAATTGCAATGCCACTGGAAGCCTCGTAGCCGCCAATGGCCCATTGCATAAAAAACGGCATCACCAATAGCATGACTAACTGTGTAAAGGTAAAGTACTCAAACTTTTTACTGCGATAAAATATCAGTAGGCTAGCGTAAGAAAAAATCACATATACATAAGGCACCGCTGCCATCATGGCATAGCCTTCACCTAGGCCAGAGAGCGTGTAAATCCAAAATATGCATACCAAGCTCTCGGCAAACACCAACAGCATCAGAATAGCTTTACCTAAGGTGGAATCGGTTGGATGACTGATATTGTGCCAAAACTCGCGTGTAATAATGCTAGGCATTTCTGAGGCGTCTAGTGGCGCACTAGCAGGTGATAGTTTTGCTGACGACGATTTTGTATCAAGCATAAAAAGTAAAAATTCCGCTTTATTATTGTATTTTATAAATGATTATTTTAACCGCAGGGCAAACTATAACTTAAGCCGTCTTCGTGCGCTAGAGGCGCGCAAAAAACCACAAAGAATCACAAATAAATAGCAAAAATATTATTTGTAAAAACCTGCATTTTTGCTTGATTTAACGGGGGCATAGGTTTATTGTTTAGCTCGAGCTTGCAAATAATTAAGGCACTAATAATCAGGCTAAGCAGGACATTAAGCTCGCAATTGAAGTATGTAAAAAATTAATTATCCAATGCGGGTGGGCAAGCGGAAACACTACATTAACACGAGCAAAACTAGAGGAGTTAGCATGAGTTTAGATTTACTAAAAGGCCTTGGCGTAAAAATCCCTTACAAAGCCAAATACGATAATTTCATCGGTGGCAAATTTGTTGCACCCACTAAAGGCGAATATTTTGATGTCGTTTCACCCATTACAGGTAAAAATTACACCAAAGCCGCACGCTCGAGTGCTGAAGATATTGAGTTAGCGTTAGACGCAGCACACAAAGCTGCCGATGCCTGGGGCAAAACGTCATACACTGAACGTTCAAATTTACTGCTTAAAATTGCAGATCGTATTGAACAGAACCTAGAACTCATCGCCACCGCGGATACAATAGATAATGGTAAGCCAATTCGCGAAACCATGAATGCGGATATTCCGCTTACTGTTGACCATTTCCGCTATTTTGCTGGCGCTATTCGTGCACAAGAAGGCTCTATTTGCGAAATTGACAATGATACCGTCGCCTATCATTACCACGAACCACTAGGCGTAGTGGGCCAAATTATTCCTTGGAATTTCCCGATTTTAATGGCGGCTTGGAAGCTAGCCCCAGCTTTGGCTGCAGGTAACTGTGTAGTGTTAAAACCAGCAGAATTCACGCCAATTAGTATTTTAATTATGATGGAAGTAATTGCTGACTTATTACCACCAGGCGTAGTGAACATTGTGAACGGTTACGGCCGCGAAGTGGGCGCACCACTGGCCAACAGCAAACGTATCGCCAAAATCGGCTTCACAGGCTCTACTGCAACAGGCCGTGCGATTGCTACCGCAGCAGCTAGCAACCTGATTCCAGCTACATTGGAATTAGGTGGCAAATCCCCTAACGTGTTCTTTGCCGACATTATGGATGAAGATGACGCGTTTTTTGATAAAGCCATTGAAGGCTTGGTATTGTTTGCGTTTAACCAAGGTGAGGTCTGTACTTGCCCATCACGCGCCATTATTCAAGCATCTATCTACGATAAGTTTATGGAACGCGTCATGACCCGCGTAAAAGCCATTAAGCAAGGCAACCCGCTGGATCCTAACACAATGCTGGGCGCACAAGCTTCACTTGATCAAATGAACAAAATCATGAACTACATAGACATTGGTAAACAAGAAGGCGCCGAAGTATTGTGCGGCGGTAACCGTAAAATGTTGACTGGTGATTTTGCGGATGGCTATTATGTTGAGCCAACTTTGTTAAAAGGCCACAACAAAATGCGCGTATTCCAAGAAGAAATTTTTGGCCCTGTGCTCGCTGTAACTACTTTTAAAGACGAAGCGGATGCTTTGGCGATTGCGAATGACACTATCTTTGGCTTAGGTGCTGGTGTATGGAGCCGTAACGGCACTACCGCTTACCGTATGGGTCGTGGCATTAAGGCTGGCCGTGTGTGGACGAATTGCTACCACGCCTACCCTGCCCATGCTGCATTTGGTGGCTATAAAGAGTCAGGTATTGGTCGTGAAAATCACAAAATGATGCTAGACCACTACCAACAAACCAAAAACTTGCTCGTTAGTTACAATCCAAATAAACTAGGTTTTTTCTAGTAAATTAGATCTTCTTCTAATTTAGGATTTTAGTAATAATTGAGTAGAATCAAGGGGCGGGTTTACTCGCCCCTAGTTATTTGGAGTTAACAATGAGTAATGTGACAGAAAATAGTTCGAAAACCGTCAACGACCCAGAAAAAACTAAACGCGTTTCAGCCACGCCCAGTGCATTGGCGCTTATTGAGAGACTCACCGCTGAACATGGCCCAATAGCATTTTTGCAATCAGGCGGCTGCTGTGAGGGTAGCGGCCCAATTTGCATGCCGATTAACGAATTTAACCCCAGCGCGTCCGACGTGATTTTGGGTGGCTGGAAAGATGCCACGTTTTATATGGGCGATAGCCATTTTACTTTTGCTGAGAATATGCACACCATTTTAGATGCCACGCCCAACTCTAGCGGCTCATTCTCTCTCGACTGTGGTACAGGCTTTGCATTTATCACCAGCGGCAGGCTATATAGCGATGAAGAATTAGCCGCTTTGCCGCCTGTGGCACGGGTTGGTTATTCATAAGCTTTAGCTGCATATAAAAAAACAATGCTCTGCAAGGCAATATCCATGGGACCTGCAGGGCAGACATCTTAATGCCATCTGAAATACAAGTTAAAATGCTTACTTTTTTGCCTGTAAATTAAGTGCAAACTCAGGTAGAATCACGGCTGGCGGGCCTCCCCGCATTGTAAAGTAGCCAATCTGGTCAGGGGCGGAAGCCAGCAGCCACAACTATTGAGCAAGTGCCGGGGGCAAGGCTCGCCTCTTCTCGAGTTTATTTAATCTCAAAGCAATTTAATCCCAATTTGTTTTAGTTGTATTGACGATTTTCAGCTAAAATCTAGCCTATGTCATATCAAGTCCTCGCGCGTAAATATCGCCCAAAAAGCTTCGAAAACCTTGTTGGGCAGGATCACGTTGTGCGTGCGCTCACCAACGCATTGGACCAGCAACGCTTGCATCACGCTTATTTGTTTACGGGTACGCGCGGTGTGGGAAAAACCACCCTCGCCCGTATTTTAGCCAAATCACTTAATTGCGAAACTGGTATCACCGCCAAACCCTGTGGCGTGTGTGATGCCTGCACTGGCATTGATGCGGATCGTTTTATTGATTACATTGAGATTAACGCAGCCTCTACGCGCGGCATTGACGATGTGCGCACGCTGCTAGAGCAAGCCACTTATGCGCCTACACAAGGCCGTTTTAAAATCTTCATGCTCGATGAAGTACATCAGCTGACCAAAGAGGCATTTAATGCCCTGCTAAAAACGCTAGAAGAGCCGCCAGCACACATTAAATTCATTCTTGGAACAACTGATCCCCAAAAAGTACCTGTTACCGTGTTAAGCCGTTGTTTGCAGTTTAACTTGCGGCAAATGGCCAGCCCGACAATTTCGGAACATTTAAAACATGTACTTGGCCAAGAACAGATAAGTTTTGAGGCAGCCGCGATCCACCTGATTGCACGCGCGGCAGCAGGTAGTATGCGCGATGCGTTGTCACTGACTGACCAAGCCATCGCTTACGGCAACCAAACGGTGAACGAGGCAGAAGTGCGCAGCATGTTAGGTGCGATTGATCAAAGTTATTTATACGAAATACTGTCTGCCTTGCAAGCTAATAACGGTGGTATGGTTATCGAAATCACCAAGCAAATGGAAACGCGCAGTTTGTCGTTTGAAGCCGCACTGAATGATTTAGCCAACTTGCTACACCAAATTGCCATTGCACAAGCTGTACCGCAAAGCATTGCTGACGATTTGCCAGAACGTGCCGCGTTGCTGAGTTTAGCGCAAACATTAAGTGCCGAAACAGTACAACTGTATTACCAAATTGCGCTTTTAGGTAGAAGAGACATTGGCCTTGCACCAGACGAATACGCAGGCTTTACTATGACGCTGTTGCGCATGCTGGCATTTATGCCAACGGAAAAAAGTGCGTTTACGCCAATAGAAAAAGGCATGGTTGCGCTGCAAGATAGCGAAAAAACAGCCGCGCATGCCATAAAAATGGCAGCACCGTTAAGCCAACAAACAACACCTGAAACAGTACAAGCTAACACAAGTATTCAAGCTGCTGCGCCAGAAGCCAATATCCATGAGGCTTCTAGCGTGCCAATTTCAGACATGGCTAGTTTTGATGGCAATTGGCGCAAATTAGTCGAACAAAATCTAAAACTTGGTCTTGCACGCGCATTGGCGCAAAATTGCGAATTAGTCAGTTACGATGAACACAGCTTAAATTTGCGCGTAGCCAGTGCACAAAAACACCTTATCAGCCCCAGTTATCAAGACAAATTAGCCAATGCCATTAACGACTATTTTGGTCGCAAAATACGCTTAAATATTGCTGTG